>JBGZSM010000104.1:0-36729 GCA_041853585.1 Filifactoraceae bacterium | reverse complement strand
ATCAAGACTCGTTTCTCTTTTGGTCTTGACGGCATCCGACTAAATTCTGTTCTGCAAGTACCCGTTCCATGTGTTGAATTTAGTGCTTTTCAATTTTTTCTACAAAATATGCATTTGCTATTGCAATTTAGGAGAAAAATTTCAACCTCATTTTCCTCAAAATTTTTTTGATTATCTTGACATCCATCCTTTGCATAACTATAATTGGCGATAAAAAGACGGAATTTGTCGTGAAAATCATCCGAAATAAATCGAAAAAACAAACTTGATTTAAAAATAAAATTGCTACTCCTAAATTGTAATAGCAAATTCATATTCAAATATGCAATGCGTTGTTAGATTTTTTGTTGGAAATGAGAAAATCCGATTTTAAAACGAAGGCGAATTTTACCCGCCGAAAATTTTTCGATTGAAAAGCACAAAAAGTTAAAGATAATTTTTAGAAGGAGGCGTTATGAATTTTGAAAAGATAAAATTGGGAGATATTACCGAATCGGATGCACGAGAAATTGTCTCGTTGCGCCGATATTTTCATCAACATCCGGAGCCCAGTCTCAAAGAATACAATACTTCCAAAAAAATCAAATCGCTGTTGGATGAATGGAGCATTGAATATCAAAGCGTCGGCGAGACCGGTGTCTTGGGTATTATCCGCGGAAATAAAGTCGGCAATAAGACGATATTGCTGCGCGCCGACATGGATGCGCTTGAAATGAATGATAGAAAGGATGTGTCCTATCGCTCAACGACGGAGGGCTTACATCATGCCTGCGGACATGACGGTCATACCGCCGCACTGCTTATCGCCGCAAAAATATTAAAACAAAAACAAAATGAGTTCGGCGGAATTATCAAATTGGCTTTTCAGCAGGCGGAAGAAATCGGAGCGGGCGCGAGACAATTTGTGGAAGGCGGTCATCTCCGCGATGTGGATATGGTTTTCGGTATTCATCTGAATTCGGAATATCCGACCGGCTCCATCGTTTTGGCGAGCGGCGCTCGATATGCCTCCTGCGATATTTTTAAAATCCATGTTCAAGGCGAATCCGCGCATGCCGCAAAACCGCATCTCGGCAGAGACGCTCTGCTCTCCGCCGGCCATATCGTCGTTGCGCTTCAGAGCATCGTATCTCGAAATATAGACCCGCTGGAGCCTGCCGTCATCAGCATCGGCGTTCTTCATGCCGGCACAAGATATAATGTTGTCGCCAACGACGCTTATATCGAAGGTACGATTCGCGCGCTCAGTCGGGAGAGTCGTCAAAAAATGCTCTCTCTGGTTGAAGAAATTTCTCGTCATACCGCAAGAATTCACAATACTGATATCAAATTCAGCAATTATCCCGCAGCCAATGTACTCATCAACGACGAAAAAGCAACCATTTTTGCGCAACAGGTCGCAAAACAAATCGTCGGCGAAGTGATTGAGCAGGCTCCTCCAACATTGGGTGCTGAAGATTTTGCCGATTTTTTAGAGCAGGTGCCGGGCACCTTTGCCTATGTAGGGACAAGAAATTTACAGGACTCTTCGACACATTACCCGCATCATCACGAGCTCTTTGACATCGATGAAAAAGGACTGCTTGTTGCTGCACAGCTTCATATAAAAATTGCTTTGGACTTCCTCGCATCCGAATAGAAACGAAGATGTAAAAAGCAAATCACATAGTCTGAAACGCTTATAAGCAAATCAATTTTTGAAAATACGCCCCAAACAAAAAAGAACAGTTCGACTGTCCTTTTTTGTTTGAGAACGAAGAAATATGAGTGTTTGTTGCTTGCAATTCAATCTATCGAATATCAGTTATTTCTTATTAATAGAATATGAAATCAAATTTCACTCCAAACAGAATCTGCAAAGCTCACCCATCGTCACATCCGCAAAGCCATCACTGCTTTTTGCATTTCGCTCCAAAAAGCAGCATCACCCCATCGATAGCTTTGTCAATACTATGTTACCACAAAGTGAGAAAAAATCAAATAGTAAAAGGATTAAATTATAAAAAATTTTTACCGCGTAAAAATAAACCTTTTCAAAACGCGTCATTTCCATTAACTCCCGCCTCTATAAAAATCTCAAGCGCATTAAAACGAAATCGGACATACGAAAACTTTGATGGAGCTCTTCGCATGTCTTCATCGGAAATTGCTTGGAGGAATTGCCGAGCCTCTAACAAACTAAGAATATTGAGGAATTCCGTCAACATTTGAAATTAGAATTCCTTCGCAAAATTTGTATTTTCGAATTGTAAGCATCATATTTTTCAAACGGACTGCCCAAAATTCTTATTCATTGACAATTTTTTCTATGGACTCATGAAACGATTTTGCTTGATATTTTATGCAGGAAATTATATAATTGTGATAGTTTGAGAACCTTATTTTTTAGTTATTTGGGGATTTTTGGTATGGATTTTTAAGGAGTATGGTATGAATCTATACATCGGAATTGACGCCGGCTCCACGACACTCAAATTGGTTGTGATAAATGAGCGTGGCGATATTTTGCATAAAAGTTATGAGCGACACTTTTCTAAGGTGCGCTCTTTGGCATACGAACGAATCTGTGAGCTTGAATCCATTTTGGACGGTCATGTGATTCAGATCGCCATCACCGGTTCTGCCGGAATGGGAATCAGTAAAAGAGCACATATTCCGTTTGTTCAGGAAGTTTTCGCCACCGCTGTCGGTGTCCGCAAGCATTATCCTCAGACGGATGTTGTGGTTGAACTTGGTGGAGAAGATGCCAAAATCATTTTTATGAAGGGCACTTTAGAAGAAAGAATGAACTCTTCCTGCGCCGGCGGAACGGGCGCTTTTATCGACCAGATGGCAACTTTGCTGAACATTTCGGTGGATGAACTCGACCGTTTGAGTTTGAATGCAACGGATATTTATCCCATCGCTTCTCGCTGTGGGGTTTTTGCTAAAACCGATATCCAGCCGCTCATCAATCAGGGTGCGAAAAAAGAAAATATTTCCGCCAGTATTTTTCAGGCGGTGGTGGATCAGACGGTCGCGGGACTTGCTCAAGGACGGGAAATCGAGGGCAATGTTTTATTCCTCGGCGGACCGCTCAGTTTCCAAAAAGGCTTACAAAAAGCCTTTGTCCAAACGCTCAAGTTGGATGCACACTCTGCAATTTTCCCCGAGAACGCTCAATATTTTGTAGCGCTCGGAGCGGCGGAGTATGCAGCGGAGCAATTGGAGAAATTTGATTTTGACTCCCTAAAAAGAGCGCTGTATCAGGCATCAATTGCTCATGAAGATTTTGAATATATGGAGCCGCTTTTTGCAAGCAATCGGGAATATGATGATTTTGTCCAAAGACATCAATCGTCAAATGTGAAGCGTTCGGCGCTTGAGCATCACGAAGGAAAGGCGTATCTGGGGATCGACGCGGGCTCCACGACGACGAAAATGGTACTCATCAATGAGAAGAACGAAATTCTTTTCGAGTATTATAATTCCAATCTCGGAAATCCGCTGGATGTCGTCAAGGAGCAGCTCGCTAAAATTTATAATACGCAGCCGGACATTCAAATCGCATCTTCCGCGGTGACCGGCTACGGCGAAGATTTAATCAGCTCCGCATTTTCGATTGACCACGGCGTTGTGGAAACCATCGCTCACTATATGGCGGCGAAATATTTTGACCCCAAGGTGGATTTCATCATCGACATCGGCGGACAGGATATCAAATGTTTTAAAATCGTGGATGAAAATATCGATTCCCTGATGCTCAACGAAGCTTGTTCATCGGGATGCGGTTCTTTTATCGAAACTTTTGCGACTTCGCTCGGCTATGATGTCAAAGATTTCGCGATGCTTTCACTTCGCGCAAAGCGGCCGGTCGATTTGGGCTCCCGCTGCACCGTATTTATGAATTCTTCCGTTAAACAGGCGCAGAAAAACGGTGCTACGCCGGAAGATATCGCTGCCGGTTTGGCCATTTCGGTAGTCAAGAATTCGATTTACAAAGTCATCCGTGCCACCGACCCGGAAAGTCTCGGAAAAAACATCGTTGTGCAGGGCGGCACCTTTCTCAATGACGGCGTGCTGCGCGCTTTTGAATTACAGGTAGGGCGCACGGTCGTTCGTCCGGAGATTTCAGGTCTGATGGGCGCATTCGGTGCGGCACTTTTTTCCAAAGCGCTCGCGGAATCACAGGGCAAGAGCAATATCATCACTAAAGAGGCGCTTGCCGATTTTGCTCATGAATCCAAAACCGTCAACTGCAATCTGTGCACAAATCATTGCCTGTTGACCATCAGCAAGTTTTCCAATGGGCAAAAACTGATTTCGGGCAACAAATGCTCTCGACCTTTGGAAAAGAAAAATCATGCGAAACTGCCGAATCTCTATCAGTTCAAACAAGATTATCTCGGGCAGTTCAAGTATCACAAAGGAGGCAATCTGACCGTCGGTCTGCCCTTGGTACTGAATTTCTACGACACTTTGCCGTTTTGGTTCACATTTTTCAGCGAGCTCGGATTCTCGGTGAAGACCTCCGCCAAATCGACGAGAGATTTATATAAAAAAGGACAGCATACCATCCCGTCGGATACGGCATGCTACGGCGCCAAACTCGTTCACGGTCATATCTTTGACCTACTCGAAAAAGAAGTCGATGTGATTTTCTATCCCGCTACTTCTTACAATATCAACGAAGGAATTTCGGATAATGTCTATCATTGTCCGGTGGTCGCCTACTATCCCGAAGTGGTCAAGTCCAATATCAAGTTCAATCACAAAACCGGATTTATGTATCCTTATATATCGATGCATGCGGAGGAGGTATTTGCAAAACAAATTCAGCCCTATGTGCAGCGCCTTGACGAAAAAATTTCGCTGAAACAGATTCGCTTGGCGGAAAAAGCGGCTCGCGAAGCCTATCAGGACTTTCATCAGGCGATGCTTGAAGAGGGACGACGAGCCATGGACTACGCCGAAGAAAATGATGTAAAAATATTGATGCTCTCCGGCAGACCTTATCATGCCGACCCGGAAATCAGTCATGGTATCGACCGGCTGGCGAATTCACTCGATTTTGTCGTACTCAGCGAAGACTCGGTTCCCATTGTCGAGGGCGGACGAGTACAAAATGTACTCAACCAGTGGAGCTACCACGCAAGAATGTATAATGCCGCTCGCTTTGTCAGCCGTAACAGTAATATGGAGCTCGTCCAACTCGTATCTTTCGGATGCGGACTGGATGCGGTCACATCGGATGAGCTGCGCGAAATTCTGCATCGCTATAACAAATTATATACTCAGATAAAGATTGACGAAATCAGCAATCTCGGCGCAGTCAAAATTCGACTTCGCAGCCTGATTGCCGTAATGGATGAAAGGGCGAAGAAAAATGCAAACAAATAATTTTGCGGTTTTTAAAAAAGAAATGAAGAAAACCCACACAATTCTGATCCCGCAAATGCTTCCGATCCACTTCAGCTTGCTCAAAGAGGCATTGATTTTGGAAGGCTACAAAGCGGAATTGCTCGTGGATAATGACCGCGCATTCGTTGCGGAAGGTCTCAAATATGTACACAATGACATGTGCTATCCCGCCATCTTGGTCATCGGACAATTTATCCATGCACTCAAAAGCGGTCGCTACGATACCACCAAGGTTGCGCTGATTTTGACACAGACAGGCGGCGGATGTCGCGCTTCCAACTATATTTTCTTGTTGCGCAAAGCATTGGTTGCCGCAGGATTTTCTCATGTTCCCGTCATTGCGCTCAGCGCCGGCGGATTGGACAAAACCGATGAGTTTTCCGTCGGAGCAAAATTTCTCAACCGCGCACTTCATGCTCTATTGTACGGCGATTTTTTGATGACGATTTATAATCAGGCGAGAGCTCGCGAATTGCACAAAGGGATGGCCAAAAAGAAATTGCAAAAATGGATTCGCGTACTTTCTCTCTATTTTAAAGGAAGCGCCTTCATGCTCTTAAAGGCGAATTGCAAAAAAATCGTTGAAGATTTTGCCCGCATTCCGATGGATGAAAACCCGAAGGTCAAAGTGGGTATCGTCGGTGAGATCTATCTGAAATATTCCAATCTCGGAAACAATGATTTGGAAGATTTTTTGATTGCCGAAAATGCGGAACCGGTCCTATCCGGCGTGCTCGATTTCGTACTGTATTCGCTTTCAACGAATGAAACCAATCGCTCCATCTACGGAATCAAAAGAGACAAGCAATCCGTCACCTATTCCGCAAAAAAATTGCTCATCTCCAAACAAAACCAAATGATTTCGGTGATTCAAAGTCATGGTCGCTTTGACCCGATGGATAGTTTCGAAGAACTTTATACGATGGCGGACCATATCATTTCCAAAGGAGTGGTCATGGGTGAAGGCTGGTTGCTGACAGCCGAAATTTTGGCACATATTCATCACGGAATCAACAATGTCGTTTGCGCACAGCCATTCGGTTGTCTACCGAATCATATCGTTGCCAAAGGAGTTTTCCGCGCCATCAAAGATGAGCATCCTTTCTCCAATGTCGTTGCAATCGACTACGACGCCAGCGCGAGTCAAACCAATCAGGAAAATCGCTTGAAATTAATGCTGGCAACTGCGCGTAATAATATGAAAAACGAAAATCAGCTCTGATACCAAAAAGTTCGAAAAGCAATCCATTTCATATTAATTTTTGAAATAAATGAGATTTTCGATCAAATGAAGAAGTATGCATAACAAATAGAGCTATTAGGTTTGCAAGGTTTCAAAGAAAAACTCATGTCTTGAATATCCTCACAAAACATTTAAAACAACTCACCTAAGTGAAAAAGAAAAAATTTTGGCGGAACATACAAAAAAATCATTGAAGATGCTCATAAAAAAGGAATCTCTTCCTATCATAGTGATGGGAAAACATATTACTGGCTTCGTCCGGATGGTACAAAAGAAATAGATAAGGTGGTAGAATAGTGAAACCACAATTTGTATTATTTGCCGGACCAAATGGAAGCGGAAAATCAACTATAACAAGAACATACGAAGATAGAATTTCTTCAATGGTGTTATCAATGCCGATGATATCAAGAAAAAATATAATCTTAGCGACCAAGAAGCCTTTGAGCAGGCTAGCCAGATGAGAGAAAACTGTTTAAAAAGTAAAGTCAATTTCTCTTTCGAAACAGTTTTTTCTCATGAAAGCAAATTAGACTTTATGCGTAGAGCAAAAAACAAGGTTATGAAATAATCCTAGTCTTTGTAACTACTTTTGATCCTGAAATCAATAAACGGAGGGTGGAATTTAGAGTGTTAACTGGAGGTCATGATGTTCCTCCTGAAAAAATTGTTTCAAGATATGAAAGAACAATGGCGTTAATGCCTAAAGCCGTTGCTTTAGCTGATTTTTCAACTGTATATAACAACTCTCTTGAAAAACCTGTAGTATTATTAGAAAAAAGAAAACATGGAATAGAAATATTTCCGCAGCCCACACCTAGCAAATGGACACACGAAAAACTTACTAATTTAAAAAAAGAAATCGAGTCACATCAAATGGATTTACAAAAAGAATTTGAAATAAAAATATAAAATGTTATCGCCCCGGTAACATTTTTTTGTAAAATTTTATAACATCATATTATTATGTCCGCATCCTGACTAGAGGTTTTTATGAGTTAAAAAAGTCTTAATAATATCCATCTCCAATTGTAAATATAAGTCCGAAAACAACTTCCGCACTTAATATCTTTGGCAATTTATTGGAAAGATTCAAAAGAATTTACAAGAAAAAGATGAAAAATGGATTCGATACCTAAAAAACACCAAAAGTTATTCAAAAAATACGAAAAGTATACGGATACTCTGTCATTAGAAACTACGATATTATCAATTTAGAAAAAGTTATTTATTTTAAAAACGAACTTTTGAGAATCAGGCTTTTGCCCAACAAGAATAAAATTTACTTGAAGAGTTGGAGACTTATTTTAACAATAGGTTTAACAACATCGTTGAATATGATGGTATTTTGCATGAGATTCTCAAAAAACACTTTGAGATTAGAAGAATAAAACGCATTTTACCCCGCACTATTCATATTGAGAAAAAAAGACTTAACTAGGGTTACAAGATAATTATACAAAAAAATGGCTTACTTTTATAAGTTTGCCATTTTTTTAGAGACTGTTCCGCACAGTTTTCTTAATCTCGTTTATTGCAGACGATTATTTCGGCTCAATCAAACCGTAATCTCCATCTTTCCTTTTGTAAATTACACTGACTTTGTTCGTCTCAAAGTTGTCGAATACAAAGAAGTCATGACCGAGAAGTTCCAATTGTAAAATCGCATCCTCTTCCGACATCGGTTTATATTCAAAGGTTTTTCGACGAATAATCTTTTCCTCTTCATGAGATGAATCAGCGGCATAATCTTCAATACTTTCAAAACGAATGGAACCATGCGGCTTTTTCATCAATCTGTCTTTTTGTTTTGCCAACTGCTTCTTCAGCTTTTCAATCGCAAGGTCCAATGCATTATATACATCTTCATCAATGGCTTCCGCTCGAACCACACCGGTATGGAATGGAATGGTAACTTCCACCTTCTGCTGATTCTTTACATAGGATACCGTAATTCTAGCCTCCTGTTCTCCATTGAAATACTTGTCTAATCTCGATAATTTCGTTTCAAAGTTGCCTTCCATAGCCTCAGTTACCCTAAGATTTCTTCCTAAGATGTTTACTAGCATATTGATTACCCCTTTCCATGGTTTGGCGATAAAATCATCTGCCTTTTCTATATTATACCACAACCATCGGGCTTTATTCACTGAATTTTATATTTATTTTCATATCCCGTTTCCCGAAAACAAACCTTGATTTCGATGCAATTTGCTTCTGTCGTTCAAGGCATTTTTCTCTCAATTTCATACATCAGCTAAAAATCCGAAGAAAAATTCATCTACAAACCGAGAATTTTTCAGACTATAAAAAGGCTACCCTTCCAAAGCCTTTAAAAAGAGGTTTTGGAGGATAGCCATAAATTCAACACTTCAGATATTATTTCGAACCGGGGTTTTTTGAATCACATTTCCCATCAACGCGTACAAATCCTCAGTCGTCAAGCTGACTTCCAACTTCGGTTTGGACGGATCGTTCAGATTGTGCATTTCGACCGCCTTGCTCATAATTTGTCGATGAATATTTTCCGGAATGATACCCGCTGTTTTGTACTGATCCAGCGAAGTGAAATTTTGTCGCGTAAAATAGTTCATCACCGGTATCATGTCGCTGAGCTTCAACTCATAATTCATCTGTTGAGGCAACATCTTCATGACATCATATTTATGCACATCGTAAGGAGAATTATTTTCCATCAAAGTGAGCATCGTATAAATTTTTTCGACATTCGCTTTAGTCTCCAAGCCGTATTCATTTTGATAAGTCATCGTAATGAGCGCTTTGCCACGCAAAAATTTGATTTCATTCGCCGCATAGCTGTTATCGATTGGATGGGCGTTGGTATAGCTTACAAGTCGAACTCCTTTTTCATAAAGCAAAGTTCGTACATTGAGCAGGGTTTTCGAATCGGTCAATATATTTCTTGTCGATACATTGTCTCGAATGGAGACGGCCGCCATCACCCCGGCGGATTCGCCAAGCGCCATCAATACCGGAACGGTACGAGCCGAGCCGTATGCGATGGAATCAAAACTTGCCGCCTTGCTCGGTACATAGATTCCCTCAATCCCTTTTGGAATAATCGCTCCCGCCGGAACACCATAAGGTTTGGTTCCCGTCAGAATCGTTCCGATATCGCCTTTTCGATTGGCCTGAATATCGATTGGATAAGAGCCTACCGCAATATAATTGCTCGGGAATACGGAATCAAATACATCATTTGCCGTCAGAGTCTGCTCCCCTATCATGTGTCGGGTCTCCCGAATATAGAACTCAGGCGCTGCGGAAACAAATTCCGCCTTTTCAAAACCTTTCAAATTAGCTCTCATATATGGAATGACATCTTGTTTGATGCGTCGAATCGCTTCATCACGCATATTGATTTTATATAATTTGTCATAAGGTTTGAAGTCAAAAATCTGAAATGCATTCACCAGTACGGTTCCGTCTTTTTGTCTACCCAAGTTGAGATGACGACTCTGCATCAAAGGATTGTTTACCGGACAGTTGAGCATCTGTTTGTAGCCCCAAGCCGCGTCACCGCTCAATCCGGTGTTTGGGTCGCCGTCGCTTTGAAGAGTCTGTCTTACTTTTTCCCAATTAACCCCTTTGATTTTATAAACCAGAGTTGCCGACTGATATTTTCCTTTCAGACCGATATCTTCTTTTCCTTCATAGAATTTTGCGCCTGCCTGAACCGCAATATCCGCATTCGGTGTCGCATCGATTACAACTTTTGCCGAAATCGTCTTCGGATTTGTCTTTCCGTTGATAATGATATTGCTCATCTTATCGCCCGGAAGATAGCTGTACTGAACATTGTCATCGGATGTCAGCACCACTTCCACATTGGCCTGCGCCAACAGTTTCTCAAAAGCTTTTTGAGCATCGGTCACATCGAATGCCTTTTTGTTGCCGATTAAATTGTAAAAGCGCTCAAAGACGCCATGGTTCAGAAAATTGTCCTTATAGACATTCGCATACCATTCTTCCTGACCCGGTGCGTAGTTGAAATCGATCATATTGAGCCAACCTAAAGTATAGAGCCCGCCGACACGATCGCGATTGAAATCCATCAACAACACATTCAGTCCCTGTCGTCCGGCACTGTATGCCGCCGCTACACCTTCGGGGTCCGATCCGAATACTACGACATCATAATTTGTTTTTTTCGGCTCATCCGATGTATTCAATATCGAAGAGCGATAGCTGTATTTTATTCGTTGATTGGTATTTATATTTTGAGCATAAATCGGTACTATGGAGCTCACACCAATCAACATTGCAACACAGGTTGCCACTAAAGACTTTAATCTTCTCATAATTACCTCGCTTTTTGCCATTGTCTCCTTTATTATACATTAAAATTATGGCAAAAAGTATTACAATTTGGTAAAACGAATATTTCTTTTTCTGAAACGAGAATTTCATTTTTGCGTTTGCCGTTGTCATATTGTCTTTTTTACACTAAAATATAAAGGGAGTTATATGAAGCAGGTTTGAAAAGGAGTAAATATGTATAAAGGTATTCCTGCCTCCGAAGGCATTGCCGTCGGTAAAATTTTAAAATTGGAGAAAGAAAATCCGACCATAGATAAAAAACAAATTGGAGAAAATCAGATAGAAGAACAAAAAAGCCGACTGGCACAGGCAATTGAGATTTCAAAAAAACAATTACAAGATATCCAGGAAACTTCCGATGAAGTGACGAAAGCAATACTTGATACCCATCTAATGATGCTTGAAGACATCGAGCTGATCGCTATGATTCATTCCAAAATCGAAAACGAATACCAGGATGTGTTATCCGCAACGAATGATGCCATCCATTTTTTTGCAGATATGCTCGAATCGCTGGAAGACGAATATATGAAAGAGCGCGCCGGCGATATGCGCGATATCGGCTACCGATTGATTATGAATCTTTTAGGAAAAGAAATCTTTTCTCTTTCGACATTGAAAGAGCCCGTCATCATCGTTGCCGAAGACATCACACCGTCCGACACCGCTCAAATGAACAAGAATTCGGTGCTCGGATTTTTGACGGATATCGGCGGTCCGACATCGCATTCGGCAATTATGGCAAGGACTCTTGAAATCCCCGCGATAGTCGGATTGGGCGATATCAGCCGAAAAGTCTCTTCCGGTGACATCGTCTGTTTCGACGGAGAAGACGGCATCGTATATGTAAATCCGAATGAAGAGAAGCTGAAAGAATATCGTCAACGAAAAGAAATTTATGAGCAAAAAATAATGCTGCTTGAGCAATATCGTAATAAAGAAAGCATCACCCGTGATGGTCATCATGTGGAAATAGCCGCCAATATCGGTCATCCGAAAGATGCGAGCGCTGCAAATTTCAACGGCGCAGAAGGCATCGGACTGTATCGAACCGAATTCTTATACATGGATCGAGAGAGCATGCCTACGGAAGAAGAACAATTTGAAGCCTATAAATCCGTTTTGGAAGCGATGGACAACAAACCGGTCGTCATTCGTACATTGGATATCGGCGGAGATAAAAAGCTTCCTTGTCTCCCGCTTCCAAAAGAAATGAATCCTTTTCTCGGCTATCGTGCCATTCGCATTTGTCTGGACCGACAGGAGATTTTCAAAACACAGCTTCGCGCCCTTCTTCGCGCGAGCGTTTATGGCAATCTGAAAATCATGTATCCGATGATCTCTTCGCTCGAAGAGGTGCGTCTGGCAAATGCAATTTTAGAGAATTGCAAAAGAGAGCTGGAAACAGAGGGTATTTCTTATGCAAAATTTGAAGTTGGCGTGATGATCGAGATACCTTCTGCCGCCCTATCCGCGGATCTCATCGCAAGTGAAGTCGATTTCTTTTCCATCGGCACGAATGATTTGATACAATATACCTGCGCAGCGGATCGAATGAATGAAAAAATCTCTTCCTTATATAATCCGTTTCACCCCGCCTTGATAAGACTCATCAAACAGGTTATCGAAACGGCACATCAAAACAATATATGGTGCGGCATTTGCGGAGAGAGCGCCGCCGACAAGCGATTGATTCCACTTTATCTCGGCATGGGACTGGATGAGTTCTCAATGAGCGCCGGTTCAATACCGAAAGCACGAAAGCAAATCACCAATCTGAGCATCGCCGATGCCAAACGAATACTGATGGAAGTTCTAAAAATGAAAACCGCTGAAGAAATCGAAAATTATATGAATGATATTACAAGAGATATCTAATCGTTCTCTCAAAATATCGTTTGAAAAAATTTTTTCATCGAAATCCCAAGCGAATAAAGCACGGCTTATTTTTTAAAGATATCCCGCTGAAATTTCATGACATTTTTCAGATTGTAAGAATGAATATCTATCAAAAAAAGTCTTAGCCGATTGTTTTTGGACATATTTATAAAATTTTTCAATTACTTTAATACAAAAGACCTTAAAAATGTATCGCCGAATTTAAAAGCGATACATTTTTAAGGTCATCACAAATTTCCTCAAAATCTATAAAACTTCTTTTAAAATATACAAAACAACGAATCGAGCCACGATTTTTTCATAAAATCAAAATTCCATGTTGAAATGGAAAGTCACCATTCTCTTTGCATCAAATTTTTTATAAATCATTCATCCGATTTCAATCGCTCAATCTGATAAAAAATCCAAAATACTATCAGCTGAGCCGCAATCCCAATCAGAGCAGTCCGCAGCAATCCGTCATTGAATTTTGTAAAGAAAATAGTCATTGCAATAATACATAATGCATAGAGATTTAGGCAAAAAGTGCAGTAGGCCGATTTTTGCATCCTCATTTTTCGAAGCTCCGCCTTACGCTCAATCACCCCGACAATACTTCTTTTGTCCTTATCGGAAAGCCTGCGACTCCTGAGCCATATATTGATAAAAAGCGAGACAACTCCAACGATTACGAAAGCGCTGCCCATTCCCAAGAACCAATGGCCGAGCTCATCCGAAACAAATCGACTTGCAATCCACGCTATCAATCCCGCTGCGACTTGTAAAATAAACAAAATACGAAAAATCATATTCTTCTCCAATCCATTTGATATGAAAATTGTAAATGCTTTTATTCCACCTTGTCAAGTATTCTTTGTAAAAGAACCCTGTTCAAAAAAATACTCCGACCCTCTTGACAATGTTTCAATTTCGTTACGAAGCAGACAAAACTGTAACCTTTTTGTTGTTTTTTATACGCGCTTTTTATGGTAGTATGAAGAAGGGAATTCAAATTGGAAAATTCGACAATCCGAAAAACTTATGGAAGAAGAAATTTCAATTGCTATTGGATATAGAAAAAACATGTGTGACCCCTACACGGCGAATGGAATTCTCCATTCGCTACATAGTCCAATTCGGTGGAAAAAGACGCAAAAAAACAACATGACATAAACTCCTTGAAATAAGATGTCATCTCGGCATCTTGTTTCTTTTTGCCCTATTAACGGAACTTTCTTCCCTATAAATTTGATTTAGCAGAGCAAACCGGCTCCTTAACTCCGAGTTTTCGCGGCACAACGAACTCCTATCCGGCGACGCTTTCGCCAAAATTATCCGGAAAGCACTTGCTGCTTTTTTTCAAAGTATTATCTCCGTAAAACTCCCTCTAATTTCAGACTCCCCATAAAATCATCCTATTCTTGATTATATTGCAACACAATATTATAAAAATATGATATAATTTATCAAAAGCTTATTTGAGCAGTTGATTTTAAAAACTTGGTTAAAAAACGCAGACATTGATGCATTACAAGGAGGATTATGAGCCATATCGACCATATGAGTGAAGAAACGATCTGCTTACTTTTGCGTACGAGCAATCTGACATTGAAAAGTATCATCGCCGTACTTCAAAAAGCGCTGGAGATTATAAAGGGAGGAAATCACGATAAAAAATTAAAAAACGGGAATCAACCGATTAAAAAACTGGTGAAAAAGCATCAGGATGTCGAGCCTTTCGATAATAACTTTTCCAAAAAAGAGCTTCAACTTTTAAAAAAGGAACTCCGATCATTCGGCGTTGATTTTTCTTTCAAAAAAGTTGACCATGATGCGTATTCCTTATTTTTTTCCGCCAAAGACCAAAGCATGATAGAAAAAGGAATCCAAAATGCAATCTCTAAACTCCAAAAACAACAGACAAACAAAAGAACTTTTACTATCCGCGAATTACTCGAAAGACAAAAATCGATAAAGCAGAATTCGAATCAAAATCTCAAGTCTCGAAGTCTTTGATTTTTTCGAGCCAGAAAAACACAAAACGAAAAGCATGATTACATCCTGTAAGTTGACCGGCGAATTTTAAAATGGTGTAGGCATGCTTATTCTGAACGGGAAATATCATTGCTGTCAAAATTTGCGGTTAAAATTTCTATATTTCTTTTCAAAAATTAAAATACCGACCTTCCATCATTTGATTTTAAGGTCGGTATTTTCCATATTTTGCATCCGATTGTTTAAGCTATTTGAACAATTTTTTGATTTCAGTTGCAATAAAGGCCTTCTTATTTACAAAGTTCTCTTCATTTTTGGTAATAACATAATAAACCAAGGACTCCGTAATGAACTGAACCCATGTAACCAATAAATCTGCATTGACCTTATGGTCTTTTGCATATCCGCGCACATCATTTTCAAGTTCTTTGTTCAACTCCACAACACTCGGAATAATACTCTTGGAATATACGGGATGCGCAAGTACTTCCAGAGCAAATCTTTGCTCCGCCATAGTTTTTTTGGTGTAAGATTGGAGTTTGTCCATCATTTTATCCACATCGCTTAGATTCTTTCGGATAATATCCACCGTTCCGGTTTTGTATCGCTCGTAGCAACGCTTTACACAGGCAATAACTGCATCATTTTTATCAGAAAAATAGTAATAGAGCAATGCTTCATTCACGCCTGCTTTTGCGGTTAGTTTTTTGGTTGACGCCTTGTCAATTCCATACTCCGTAAATGCTTGGATAAACGCATCCAGCATTTCTTCGCGCTTAATGTCTGATTTCATATTTTCCTCCTTTGTATGATTTTGGGATGCCCCACAAAAAACACTACCTACTATCTTAGTTATACCACAAATTTTCAATTTGTGAACACCTTTTTTAATTTTTTAATAAATCATAAGCAAAAAAATGTACTTTTCGCTTATTTATGAAATATTTGTGTGATAAGTCCACAAAATGTGTACTGTTGTATTTATAAGATATTTAGCTTTAAATCCTCAAATATCGCTTGATTTTGATTTTTTATCTCAAATTCTACTTTTCAAGCCATCAAACAAATAATTTTCGTTGATTTTTCATTGTTTCTTACCTTTAACAAAAAACTTTTATATGCCCGTCGAACATGAGTTTGTAAAATTTTTGTGGTTTCTTGATTTTCTTATAGAAAAAAATTACTTTATAATGAAATATTTGAGTATAACTACAAAATTACATTTAATAATCGACTGTCAGCTTTGTATCAGAACTTGAAATCGTAGTCGACAATTTCAAGTCCGGCTTGTTTTCCGATGCCTCGAAATAATAATCTTCCGCTTTTTGCCCAAAGGCTCACATAGATGGTTGCCGAGATGCTTTCTTCAATCTCCCGGTGCATATTCCCGTCAACCGGCGCCAACAACTTTCCGGTTCGGTGATTGACGGCACAAAATTTCAAAAAATATTTACCATCTTTTATCAGCACTTCCAAAGTCTGTGCTTTTTTTCTCATATACAGAATCTTTGCATTCGAATAAGTTGCAAATCGATAGAACTCTTTTCCGACGCGCAAAAAACACAAAAATCCTGTAAAATTCGTAATAAAGAATGGAATTTTTGCAACCGAAAACATAAAAGACGCATCACGATTTTCAAAATGATTGGATTGAGTCCAAATCCAAGATTCGGGAAAGGAACTGCCCCAATCCTTTTCAATATATCCGTAGCCGCCGTCCAAATGATATTTTCTGCCATCGATGATGAGATTTCCATAAATCTTATGATGAATATTGACGATTCCGTGATAGCATTCCATAAACGGAACGAACGAAAAAGGTCCCATAATCCCCGGCTCCAGCAATCTCCACGGATAGGGGATAATATCCACAAATTTCAATTCCCCTTGAATAGAAATTTTTTCACTTCGTATATCTAATTTGACTCTATCTCTTGTAAAAAGATTCTTTCCGATTGTTACACAAAACCGATCGTTTTCAAATTGAAAAGCGGATAAGGGATATCTTAAATATTCGGTTCTGCCGCTCAATGCGTCAAAAAACTGGATAAACGCATGATTTTCGCCATCCTTCCCAAGCGATATCCCGACAATAAGCGCAATAACGGACCTTCTATCTTCGCTAATCAGCTTATAGTACCATCCCTCAAAATAATTCTTCTTTTTGTTTATGCCTTGAAAAAGTATCGGCTGAAATATTCTATGCATCTCTCCTCAATTCTCAAAAAAATTTATAATCCATCATACCAACTTGCCTTCATTTTATTGTCTACAAAAATCAACAGGATTTGAAAAATTTCCATTTCTTATTCCGAATTTCAACAATACCTCTTAATCTTTTTGTAAATACCAATCCAATGCTGTTTTCTCCAATTCCTTAACAAAATTATCTTTCCCTTCGCAATAATCTTCAATGCTGTGCGGAAATTGCTTTGCCAAACGAACTTTCAATTTTGCATATTCCTCTACCCAAAGCTCATTTTTCTTTAAAAAATCTCTTACCGCAAGATGCCGATTGATTTCATAAGTATTTTCCTGCTCATAAGCATGGATATGATGTGTCGGATTTTCTCCTCCTTTTCGAAAAAAATACCGAGCAGGAATTCCATATTCTCCTAAGCATTCGTAACCGATTTTTTCAAATGAATCTCGAAATCCCGTCAAATTATCCAAGCTCCTTACCTCCAGCAAAATATCAATGACGGGTTTTGCCGGCAAATTCGGGATTGATGTACTTCCGATATGATGAATTCGAACAAGCTCCTCCTTTAATATATCGGTAATTTGTTTTGCTTCCTTTTCATATTCCAATACCCAATTCGGATTATATTGTTCGATAGTGATTGTTCTCAAAACACCCCTCCAAAAATTTAATTATATTTTTATTGTATCATCCGTTATCCCTCAAATCAAGAAGATGTCATATAGAAAAGCGCTTCAGAAAACTTCCGCAGTAGATTGATGTGCAGAAATGCAAAAGCCTTTGCAATCTAAAAAAATTATCAATTGACAAAATATCCAAACACATAGTTACTGGTAACCGGTTTACACAAAAAGGCGCGGTTTCCTACCGCGCCAATTGATTTCATTCATAATTTTTTTTATAACTGCTCTTTATTCAGATATTCACTCGGCTTTCCTTCTAAGAAATTCTGCTCAAAGTCTTTCTGAATTTTGACGACCAAACCGGAAAGCGCCAGTAAGGCAATTAAGTTCGGCGCAACAATAAGTGCATTGAATGTGTCTGCAAGCGTCCAAACAAGGTCCACCTTAACTCCCGCTCCCAAAATAACAACAAGAGTTACCATAACTCTAAATGGCCATACACCTGCTTTTCCAAAGAGATATTTTACATTCGTTTCACCGAAGAAATACCACCCCAGAATTGTCGAGAATGCAAAGAAGAATAGACAAATCGCAATAAATTTGGTTCCCCAATGACCGAATCCCAAAGTAAACGCATGCTGCGTAAGTTGCGAGCCCGTAAGCAGAACTCCATTCGCATCCAACTCCCCAAATGCTCCCGTTGTCAAAATTACCAACGCCGTCATTGTACAAATAATTCCCGTATCAATCAATACACCAAGTGTTGCAACCAATCCTTGTTGCCCCGGATGTTTTACATTTGCCAAAGCGTGCGCATGCGGTGTGGAACCCATACCCGCTTCGTTGGAGAACAAGCCTCGAGCCAACCCTTTTTGAACCGCATTTTTAACTGCAACTCCTGCCACACCGCCAACAACAGATCTTGATGAAAATGCAGCTACAAAAATCTGTTCAAATGCCGGCAAAATCATATTTGCATTCATGATTATAATAGCCAGAGAACCTAAAATGTAGAACAGTGCCATAAAAGGAACAATCTTTTCCGCAACCGATGCAATACGATTAACACCGCCGGCTACAATCAACATGATGAGTATCGCAACCAATACTCCTGTAAATAACGGGGAAATGTTAAAAGCAGTTTTTACTGATGCCGCAATCGAATTCGCTTGCACAACATTACCCATTAAACCTAATGCCAAGATGATCGCAATCGCAAAAAATCCTGCTAAAATTTTCGCGATGGTTTGATTTTTAAGACCATATCGGATATAGTATGCCGGGCCTCCGACTTTTTCGCCATCTTGATACTGAACAAATTTCTGAGAAACAACCGCTTCCGCAAAAATTGTTCCCATTCCGAAAAATCCGCTAACCCACATCCAGAAAATAGCACCCGGACCACCGGATACAACCGCAGTTGCCACTCCCGCCAAGTTACCCGTTCCTACTTGAGCAGCAATCGCCGTCGCCAAAGATTGAAAAGAAGATACTTCACCAGCCTTCTTTTCCTTCTTTTCTTTTTCAAATAAAAATCCAAAGGTCTCTTTAAAGGCTAAACCCATTCTTCGTACTTGGATTCCCTTTGTAATGATCGTAAAATAAAATCCGGTTCCCACCAACAATATGATAAGCGGTAACCCCCACAAAAACTGATCGTTAAAATTCGAGATTGGCTCAACAAACTTCTCAGAAACTTGATTAAGATTCTCAATACTCTCCATGAAACCATTTAACAAACCCATAAACACTCATTCCTCCTATATAATGTTAACTTAATAATAATACAATTTGGCTATTTTTTCAATTGAAAGCGCCTCTTAAATAATTTTCAAAAAACTTGTTTTTATTTTTTACTTTCTTGTATCAATTGGCAAATGTATTTAACATTCTTTTACTGCGATTTTTCTTATAAGAATTTCTTTTGATTAGTTTAGAAATATTAAATAGCAAAGGAGTTAATTCGTTTCAGTTTAATTATCGAACATATGCTTAATGCTCATTTTTTAAATTCTTTTGTTTGTTTTCCTTTGGCAAAATAAGAAGCGCGTTTTCAACAGAAAGATAGGTATGCAATCTTCAAATAAATTGTATAGAGAAAACATCAGCCATCATTTTTGAAAAGATTCTTTTTTTGTGTTATGATGATTATGCTATTTAGGTAATGGAGGTTATTATGAAGAAAAAGAAAATTACTAAAAGAGCATCTTTCGCTTTTTTAACGGGTTTTGTTGTAAGCATTCTCATTCTTCTCGGAGTGCTGTTTGTGCCGAAAGGTGAATCCTCAAAAAACCCATATAATTTACAGGAACAACTGATTACTGAAGAAAAACTTCTGGTGGACAACGAAAGGGTAAAAGCTACTCTCCTGGGATTTGCAGAAGGCGGTCTAACACAGGATACGAAACTTTATTTAGAATTTGAAAACAAGACGGACAAGGAGCTTAAATCTTTAATTTCCAATGTTGCAGTCAATGGTATGACGGTTTTCTCAACACAGAACGAACTTGTCATCACCGATTTGATTTCTCCGAATTCAAAAAAGATTTATGCTATGCCATGCCCTTCTTCATGGCTCAGTTCAATCAATGCGGAAAAATTTTCAACCTTGCTGTTTGACTTGAGATTATTTAATAATGATATGAGCGGAGACACTGTTTTCGTCCCCAATATTGAAGTCAATACGCAGTACAAAGATACTTATACCCAAGTGATTCCCGAGCCGAGCGGAAAAATGATTTTTTCAAAAGAAGGTTTGGAAGTATATCTTACGAATACAAAGGAAGATATCGAAAACAGCGGCTCAGCCATTCTTTATATAAAAAATACAAGTGATAAAAACTTGGTATTAAAGACAGGCGACTCTAAATATAATGGTGTTGATTTTCCCCAAGCGAATTATGAATTCTTGGTGCGCGCCAACACCTCTTTGCCGCGTGCTCAAATTACCTTTGAAATCCCTATTGATGTTTCCGGTGAACTCAAGAGTTTAACATCTTTAGCAAGCATCTGGCATTATGATGAATTGAAAGCAATAACAAAACCTGAGCCGATGGACTGGTTAGGAGGTCAACATGGATAATAAAGAAATGAATACCATGAACAATAATCATTCGCAAATTCAAAATGCAGATAATCCAAACACTTTAAATCCAACCCCGAAAGAAAAAATCGGTTGCAAATGGTGGTTTGCCCTTTTCGGCGGAATCTTAATGGGTATCATCGTATTTGTTGCAGGTGCCTTTGCTCTTTCAGGCATAATGTATGCTCGAATAGACTCAGACTTTGGAAATTCCAAACCGGACAAAAAACTTCGTATCGTCGATGCGAACTCACTGTCCGAGGGAGATTTATCGATAAGTTTTGTTGAGCTTAAAAGTGGAGATGTCCATGCGGATTTGATTTATAAGGTTGTCAACCACAGCGACAAAGATTATTTTGTCTATTCGGCATCCTTAAGCGTCAACGGATATATATTTCCTTCTACTTTAGCGGAAGATGTAAAACCGTACGGGAGCAAAGAATTTTCTATCACCCTTCCGAATGATTTTTCGAAAAAGGGAATCCAAAAAGTTACGCATATCGAGCAATCCTTTATGGTTCGTACTCAAGATTACAAATCCGACCCCAAGATTCTCGGACCAATTATGTTAAAAAGCAACTATGCCGGCAAATACCGTCAGGACGAAGAGGATTCAAAGATGTTTCAAAATGTAATTTATGAGCAAGATGGAATAAAAATCTCTACAGCTGATTTGAAAATTTACGATAAAAAAAGGCAAAAACAGCAGTTTGGATTGGTTTTTGAAAATAATACGGATAATCTTCTCACTTTCCGCTCAATAGACCTTTTGGTGAATGGTTATCGTCTTTCGGATTCCTTTTTCCCTATAGAAGATTTACCGCCACATACAAAAACTAAAACCTTCATATCGTTAAGTTTGGACGATGTTGTTGAAAAAAGAATCGGAGAAAATTTTGATTCCGTCGTAGTAGCCCTGGAAGTATCTGCAAAAAATCCGATTACGGAAAAATCTATCCAAAGTGATAACAATCCGTTTCGTATCGATTCATTAAAAATCAAATAGATTTTACATTAAAATTAAAAGGAAGCGTTGGTATCAATTCAATCGTTACCCAAGGTTTCTTTTCGCAAAAAGCTTATTACCGTTTCAGCGAGGGCATGCCCTCGCTGTTTTTTTACATAAAAAGACCTGTGCATTGCACAGGCCCTAATATAACTGTCTAGATAATTATATTACACGAGTTCGATGATTGCCATCGGTGCTGCATCACCTTTTCTTGGCATCGTCTTAATAATTCTTGTGTATCCTCCATTACGCTCTGCGTATTTTGGAGCTGTTTCATCAAATAGTTTTTTTACAACCGTTTCATCCATCATATAGGATAGAGCTTGTCTGCGCGCATGAAGATCTCCTTTTTTACCAAGAGTAATCATCTTGTCTGCCATTCTCTTCACTTCTTTTGCTCTTGTTTCTGTCGTTTGGATTTTTCCATGCTTGTGCAATTCGGTTACAAGGTTTCTCAGCATCATATTTCTATGAGAGCTGACAACACCCAGTTTTCTGTATCTTGCCATCTGTCCTTCCTCCTTTCGTCTGATTAGTCCTCATTCGGTTTCAATTCAAAGCCGAGCTCTTCCAGTTTTTGCACTACTTCTTCAAGCGATTTCTTTCCGAGATTTCGTACCTTCATCATTTCTTCTTCCGTCTTTCCGGTGAGCTCTTCAACAGTGTTGATATTTGCTCGCTTCAGACAGTTGTAAGAACGAACGGACAAATCAAGTTCTTCAATCGTCATTTCGAGTGCTTTTTCTTTCTTGCTCTCTTCTTTTTCCACCATTATTTCCATCACATTCAGATTTTCACTGAGGTCGATGAATAAATTGAGATGTTCCACCAAAATTTTTGCTGCCAAAGACGCTCCATCCTGTGGATTGATTGAGCCATTGGTCTCGATTTCGATGGTCATTTTTTCAAAGTCGGTTCTTGCACCTACTCTGGTATCTTCCACTTTGTAGCTGCATTTTTGCACAGGTGTATAAATTGAATCAACCGGAATTACTCCTATCGGCATCGACTCCGTTTTATTGTTCTCAGCCGATTGATATCCTCTTCCCTTGTCCACATAAATTTCCATTCTTAGATCCGCATCTTCCGTCAATGTCGCAATATGCAAATCTTTGTTCAGAATCTCTACATCGGACGGCACAACAATGTCCCCTGCAGTAATAACGCCTTCGCCCTTGTGCTCAATGCGCAAAGTGCGTGTTCCGGGGTCTCCTTCGATTTTAATCGCAAGTTCTTTCATTGTTAGAATAAGTTCGGTCACATCTTCTTTTACACCGGGCATTACTGAAAACTCATGTACCACTCCGTCAATCTTAAGGGCATGCACCGCTGCACCCGGTAAGGATGAAAGCAGAATTCTTCGCAGCGAGTTTCCTACCGTATGGCCGAATCCTCGCTCCAACGGCTCCACTTCAATGACGCCTCTCGTTTCTGTAAGCTCTTTCACATGAATATTCGGTTTCTCGATTCCTATCATCAAATTAACCCTCCTTGGATTATTAAACTCATTATATGAGGGTAACAAATCTTGCTCAGTAGAACGCGCCTAGGCGCTTCCTATCCGGCTCGATATGATCTCTTAACATGTCTTACATCATTTTCAGATAGCCGATTCAAATCGACTTCCATGCGTTTTAAGACCATGTAATTTCCAATGTCTTCCACAATCTTTTCAACAAAATTCTTGTATCAATAGATTGGTTGGATACCGATATTACACTCGTCGTCTCTTCGGTGGTCTGCATCCGTTGTGTGGGATAGGTGTTACATCTTTAATCATTGTCACATCAAGTCCCGCTGCTTGTAAAGCTCGAATCGCAGCCTCTCTTCCCGAACCCGGGCCTTTTACAAAAACTTCGACAGATTTCAGTCCATGCTCCATTGCTGCTTTTGTAGCTGCTTCCGCTGCCATCTGTGCCGCAAACGGTGTTGCTTTTCTGGAGCCTTTAAATCCAAGTCCTCCTGCTGACGCCCATGAAATTGCATTTCCATGTACATCGGTCAATGTTACAATCGTATTATTGAAAGTTGACTGGATATGTGCATGACCTTTTTCTATATTTTTACGCTCTCGTCTTCTTACACGAGCTACCTTTTTTGGTTTTGCCATTACTTTACCTCCTTACTGTAGATTATTTTTTCTTTTTACGCCCTACTGTACGCTTCGGTCCTTTTCTCGTTCTTGCATTCGTTTTTGTCTTCTGTCCTCTTACCGGAAGTCCTTTTTGATGTCTGATTCCTCTGTAAGAACGAATATCTCTAAGTCTCTTGATGTTTAGAGCGATTTCTCTTCGAAGATCTCCCTCTACAGTATAGTTGTCAATTGCTTTTCTCAAGCTGTTTACTTCGTCTTCAGTTAGGTCTTTTACTCTTTTGTCCGGGTCAATGCCTGTTTCCGCCAATATTTGGTTGGAAACGGATTTTCCAATCCCAAAGATATATGTCAGACCTATTTCAACTCTTTTTTCTCTTGGTAAGTCTACACCGGCTATACGTGCCATGTATTTGCACCTCCTATAATAATTTCAATCTGAAATTTACCTTCTTAGCCTTGTTTCTGTTTATGCTTCGGATTTTCACAGATTACCATTACTCGTCCTTTTCTTTTGATAATTTTACATTTTTCACAGATAGGCTTAACTGATGGTCTTACTTTCATCGTTTATACCTCCCTCGGTTATTTTTTTCTCCAGGTAATTCGTCCTTTTGTCAAATCGTATGGAGAAAGTTCAACCGTTACTTTATCACCCGGCAAAATTCGAATGAAGTTCATTCGCAGTTTTCCGGATATGTGAGCTATTATTTGGTGATCATTTTCTAATTTTACTTTGAACATTGCGTTTGGAAGTGAGTCCACTACCACGCCCTCTAATTCGATAACGTCTTTTTTAGACATCGACAACCTCCGTTTGTATTCTCTTTATTTCTTTTTTTATCTTGGCATTTTCACTCGTGATGTCTTTTGATGCTTCATTGATGATGATATTGGCAATTTTTCCTGTTCGTTGAAGATGACGCGGGTTTTTGCGTTTCGGTTTTTGCAAAGTCCGTTTATCGCCATCCACCACATAGACAAATTGCTCATCCGCCTTGAGTACGATGTAGAGATGCTCTCCATCTCTCCCGGCTTTATTTTTTACAATCATACCTTTTTGAAATTCATTCATAGGCATCCTCTTAACCTGCGGTCAGAATTTCCGGTCCATTGTCTGTAATGGCAATGGTGTGCTCGTAATGTGCTGAGCGCTTATTATCATCGGTTACGATTGTCCAACCATCATCTAAAACATGTACTTTATATGTTCCGATGTTTATCATCGGCTCAATTGCAAGTACCATTCCGCTTTGAAGCTTCGGCCCGCGATCGGGCACTCCGTAATTCGGAATCGGCGGGTCTTCGTGAAGATTTCTGCCAACACCATGCCCTACCAAGTCACGCACTACTGAAAACCCGAAGGCTTCAACATGAGTTTGGATGGCATGGGATATATCGGAGAGTTTTTTTCCGAGTATCGCATGTTCAATTCCTTTGTAGAAGCTGTTTTTTGTTTCTTGGATGAGCAGAGTATCCAATTCGGAAATTTCCCCAACCGGATGTGTCTTTGCGCAATCCGAATGGTATCCGTTTTTGAATACACCGATATCAATGCTGATGATATCGCCTTCTTTCAAGATGATGTCTTTGCTCGGTATGCCGTGCACCACCACTTCGTTCGGAGATGCACAAATACTTCCTTTAAAACCGTTGTAGCCTAAAAACGATGGCTCTGCTGAATATTTTTTTATCGTGTCATGGGCAATTTTATCAAGTTGAAGAGTCGACACTCCCGGTTGAATTGCCCTTCTAACCATTTCGTGAGCTTCAGCTACAATTTTTCCAGCTTCTCTTATTAGCTCTATCTCGTGTTTTGACTTTAGTATTATCATTATATGCTTCCTAAAGCTTTTTGAATTTCACTAAATACCTTATCGATTGCCTGATCGCCTTTGATGGTTACGATATTTCCTTTGCCTGTATAGTATTCTACCAATGGCATCGTTTCTTTTTCGTACACATCAATTCTTTTCGCTACAGTGTCCTCAACATCGTCCACTCTTTGATACAGCTCTCCTTGGCATTTGTCGCAAACGCCTGCATTTTTAGTCGGGTTAAACGCGATGTGGTATGTTGCTCCACAATCTCGGCAAATTCTTCGACCTACCGCACGCTCTACCAAAATGCTCTTGTCCACTTGGATATTGATTACCTTGTCGATTTTTGTGTTCATCTTGGTAAGCATCTTATCCAATGCCTCCGCCTGATTGACAGAACGAGGAAATCCATCCAGCAAAAATCCATTTTTCACATCATTTTCTTTGAGTCGATCCTCGACCATGGCGATTGTTACTTCGTCTGGTACCAGCTGTCCTTTGTCCACATACTCCTTAGCTTTTTTGCCAAGTTCCGTATTTTCTTTCATGTTCTTTCTGAAGATGTCTCCGGTTGAAATATGAACCAGTTTATAAGTTTCTTTAATACTTTCCGCCTGTGTTCCTTTTCCAGCTCCCGGAGGCCCGAGTAATATCAGTTTCATTATCTCTCCTTTTACTACATGAAGCTTTACTTCAAAAAGCCTTGATAGCTTCTCATTACTGTTTGAGATTCTAATTGTTTTAATGTTTCAATAGCAACCCCGACTACGATTAGCAATGATGTTCCTCCGAATTGGAAAGGCACATTGGTCGCCTTAAATAAAATAGTCGGTAGTGCCGCAATAATTGCAAGGAAGATTGCTCCCGCAAATGTTAAGCGATTTAATATTCTTGTTATAAAATGCTCCGTCGCTTTGCCCGGTCTGATTCCCGGGATAAATCCATTCGAATTTTTCATGTTCTCGGATACTTCATCCGGCTTAAACGAGATGGAGATGTAGAAATATGAAAAACCGATGACTAATGCGAATTGTAGCAAAGCATACAGATACATTCCGGGAGAAACGCTCGGTGTAAGCCATTTTTCCAAAAATGCTCGATACGATGCGCTCTTAACAAATAATGTCAAGAACATCGGGAAGCCAAGTAACGATGATGCCAAGATTACCGGCATTACGCCCGCTTGGTTTACTTTTAGCGGAAGATGTGATTGTTTTCCACCATAAGTGTTCTTTCCAACGACTCTTTTTGCGTACTCCACAGGAATTTTTCTTGTTCCTTCCAATACGATGATGACACCTACAACGACAAGCAATGAGACAATCATAAATCCAATCAATTGAACTGCATTGATCTGTCCCGCTTTAACACCTGCTATCGTTTGAGCCACATCCTTCGGGAGTCTTGCAACGATACCGAAGAAGATAAGCATGGAGGTTCCGTTTCCTACACCTTTTTCCGTAAGAATTTCGCCGAGCCACATTAAGAAGGTCGCTCCCGCTGTGAGTGATAAAATTACCGCAACGGTTGATAGAATGGAGTTTGAAATCAAGGCCTCTCTGAACAATCCTACGCTCAATACGGAAGATTGCACCAATGCCAATACGACTGCAAGATATCTTGTCCATGCCGAAATTTTCTTCTGTCCTTCTTCACCCGATTTTTGGATTTCTTCAAGCGAAGGAATCGCAACCGCTAAAAGCTGAAGTATAATTGATGCGGTGATATATGGAGTAACGCCCAGAGCAAAGACTGCAAAACGGTCAAGTGCTCCTCCTGAGATTAAATCGTACAGACCGAATGCTCCTCCGGCTTGCTGCATAATTGCTTTGGCAGCTTCACTGTTAATCCCCGGCGCTGTAATGTTGGCACCGATTCGATATACAACAAGCATCAATAATGTGAATATCAATTTCTTTCTTAATTCAGGAATTTTAAATGCTTTCTGCAATGTTCCTAGCAATTAGATCACCTCAGCCTTTCCTCCAGCCGCTTCTATCTTGCTCGCTGCAGATCCTGTAAATTTGTTCGCCTTTACTGTTAGCTTTTTCTCTAGGCTGCCGCTTCCTAATACTTTGATTCCATCTTTTTCGATTTTCTTAATTGCTTTTGTCTCTTTTAGAAGCTCTGCTGTAACTTCCGTACCATCTTCAAATCTATTCAATGTGTCCAAGTTGATGATGGTGTATCTTGTTTCGAAATCGTGGTTGTTAAATCCTCTTTTTGGAAGTCTTCTCATCAAAGATGTCTGTCCTCCCTCAAAACCAGGTCTAACTCCTCCACCTGAACGAGACCATTGTCCTTTTTGTCCTCGTCCCGCTGTTTTACCTTGTCCTGTCGCTGTACCTCGTCCAAGTCTTTTCTTCGGCTTGGTACCACCACCGGCTGCAGGTTTTAAGCTGTGTAGTTTCAATGTGTACACCTCCTTCTAAGCTTCTTCTACTGTTACTAAATGTTTTACTACATTTATCATTCCTCTGATTTGAGGAGTATCTTGTTTCTCTACTACTTGCTCTCTCTTTTTTAGTCCTAGAGCAACTAATGTCTTTCTTTGGTTAGGCTTTGTGCCTATTGGACTCTTAGATAGTTTTATCTTTAGCACTTGCAATTTCCTCCTATCCTAAAAGTTCTTCTACTTTTTTCCCTCTTAGGGCTGCCACATCTTCAATCAATCTAAGTGATTTTAGACCGACCATTGTAGCATTTACCATATTTCGTGCATTGTTTGTTCCAAGAGATTTTGAACGAACATCTTTTAATCCTGCAAGCTCTAATACTGAACGTACCGGTCCTCCTGCGATAACTCCTGTACCTTCTTTCGCCGGCATGATCAAAACATTTCCCGCTCCAAATCTTCCTTTAATTTGATGAGGAACGGTTGTTCCTACCATCGGCACTTGGATTAGCGATTTTTTTGCATCTTCTTCCGCTTTACGAATCGCCTCAGGTACTTCCATCGCTTTTCCTGTTCCGATTCCAACATGTCCATTGTGGTCACCGCATACGACAAGTGCAGCAAATCTAAAGTTTCTTCCGCCTTTTACAACCTTTGTTACCCTTCTGATTTCGATAACTCTGGTTTCTATATCAAGCTTACCTGCATCGATTGGCTTTTTATACATCTGTTTTCCTCCTTCTCCTAGAATTCAAGTCCCGCTTCTCTCGCTCCGTTTGCCAGTTCCAGTATTCTTCCGTGATAAATATATCCACCGCGGTCAAATACAACAACCTTGTATCCGCCTTCGATTGCTCTCTTTGCTACAAGTTCTCCCACTTTTTTAGCAGCTTCCTTGTTTCCTGTATTCTTTACTGCTGACTTGATTTCTTTGTCTAATGTAGAAGCAGAAGCCAGTGTTACTCTATTTACATCGTCAATTAGCTGTGCGTAGATATGGTTTGTGCTTCTGAATACATTCAATCTAGGTCTTTCAGGAGTTCCAACTACGTTCTTACGCACTCTCTTGTGTCTTGCGATTCGGTTTGCGTTTTTATCTATTTTCTTGAACACTATCTAATCACTCCTTTCAATTATTTCTTACCTGTTTTTCCTTCTTTGCGTCTTACTCGCTCGCCTTCGTAACGAATTCCTTTGCCTTTATACGGCTCCGGCTCTCTCCAAGCTCGAATCTTCGCTGCGTAGTTTCCTACAAGCTGCTTGTTGATTCCTTTTACGATAATTTCTGTCTGAGAAGGAACTTCTGTTGTGATTCCTTCCGGATCTTCCATCTCTACCGGATGCGAGAATCCTAGGCTCAGATTCAGCACTTTACCTTGTTTCGCCGCTCTGTATCCAACTCCTACTACTTGTAGTTTTTTCTCATATCCTTCCGTTACTCCGACAATCATATTGTTAAGCAGTGTTCTTGTAAGGCCATGAAGTGATTTGTGCTTCTTCAGCTCGGATGGTCTCTCTACATTGATAACTCCGTCGGAAATGTTGATTTTCATTTCCGGGCTAAGCTGCTCTTGAAGCTGTCCCTTTGGTCCTTTTACTACTGCATAGTTATTTTCGTCCAGTTTTATTTCAACGCCTGCCGGCACTGTGATTGGTTTTAGTCCTATTCTTGACATTTAGGCGCACCTCCTTCTTTGCTTATTACCAAACGTAGCAGATTACCTCTCCGCCGATTCCAAGCTCTCTCGCTTGTTTGTCTGTTAGTATTCCTTTTGAAGTGGAAATAATTGATATTCCTATTCCGTTCAGTACCTTTGGTACGGAATCTCTATCTGCATAAACTCTCATTCCCGGCTTGGAAATTCTCTTTAGTCCCGTAATGACTCTCTCACCGGTTTTCCCGTATTTCAATTGCAGTCTGATCAGTCCTTGTTTTCCATCTTCGATTACATCGTAACCTTTGATAAATCCTTCTTCAAGAAGTATTCTAGCTATTTCTTTTTTTATATTTGAAGCAGGTACATCCACATTTTCGTGCTTTGCAGTATTTGCATTTCTCACGCGTGTCAGCATATCTGCTATCGGATCTGTCATTGTCATTATTACTTACCTCCTTTGTTCTAATATTACCAGCTAGCTTTTCTAACTCCCGGTATCTGTCCTTTGTATGCTAATTCTCTAAAGCATATACGGCATATTCCAAATTTTTTTAGAACTGCATGAGGTCTTCCGCATAGGCTACATCTCGTATATTCTCTAGTTGGATATTTTTGCTTTTTTTGTTGCTTAAGCACCATCGCTTTTCTTGCCACGCTATTTACCTCCTATTACTTTGCAAAAGGCATTCCGTAAAGTCTCAACAACTCTCTTGCCTCTTCGTCTGTTTTTGCAGTAGTTACGAAGATGATATCCATCCCCCTTACCGCATCTACCTTATCATATTCTATTTCAGGGAATATCAGCTGTTCTTTAATTCCTAGTGCATAATTTCCTCTACCGTCAAAGCTGTCTTTGTTTACTCCTCTAAAGTCACGAACTCGTGGCAGCGAAATGTTGATTAGCTTATCAACAAAGTGAAGCATCATATCGCCTCTTAGTGTAACTTTTGCTCCAACAGCCATTCCTTCTCTCAATTTGAAGTTCGCTACGGATTTTCTTGCCTTCGTTACAACCGCTTTTTGTCCGGTGATTGCTTCCAACTCTGCTACAGCTACATCCAAAACTTTTGCATTGTCTCTTGCTTCGCCTAGTCCCATATTGATAACTACTTTTTCCAATTTAGGAATTTCCATTACATTTTTGTAACCGAATTTTTCCATCATTCCTTTTGCTATTTCACTTTTGTATATCTCTCTAAGTCTTGAAGCCATCTCTTTGCCTCCTTTCCCTTATTATAATTTTTCGCCTGATTTTTTGGAAATTCTAACTTTCTTTCCGTTTTCAACCTTTGTTGAAACTCTGGTTCCTTTGCCCGCCTTTGCATCGAAAAGCATTACATTGGAGCAATGAATCGGAGCTTCTTTTTTGATAAGTCCACCTTGTTGGTGCTCTTTGTTCGGCTTTTGGTGTTTTACTACCATGTTCACGCCCTCAACAACTACACGATCTTGTTTCGGTAGCGCAAACAGCACTTTACCTTTTTTGCCTTTATCTTTTCCGCTAATTACTACTACGGTATCTCCAGTTTTAATATGCATTCTGACACCTCCTTGATTATAGAACTTCTGGTGCAAGTGAAATTATTTTCATAAATTGCTTGTCTCTCAGTTCTCTCGCAACTGGTCCAAAAATACGAGTTCCCATTGGAGACTTGTCGTCCTTTATAATTACTGCCGCATTCTCATCAAATTTTACATAAGAGCCGTCTTTTCTACGAACTCCTTGCTTTGTTCTAACTAATACAGCCTTTACTACTTTACCTTTTTTTACAACTCCTCCGGGTGTTGTGCTTTTAACAGAACAAACTACTACATCCCCGATATTTCCTGACTTTCTAGTCGATCCGCCAAGTACTCTTATTACAAGAAGTTCTTTTGCACCCGAATTGTCTGCTACTCTAAGGCGTGATTCTTGTTGTACCATTACTGTGCCTCCCTTCTGCTAAAATTATTCAGCAGCTCTTTCTATCACTTCAACTACTCTCCATCTCTTGTCTTTTGAAAGAGGGCGAGTCTCCATTATTTTAACGCGATCACCTTTGTTGCAGGTGTTGTTTTCGTCATGTGCCTTAAACTTGATGGTTCTTTTTACCGCTTTTCCGTAAAGTGGATGTCTTACAAACTCAACGATTGATACAACAACGGTCTTGTCCATCTTGTCTGAAGTTACCATTCCGATTCTTGTTTTTCTATTTGCTCTTTCCATTTTGACCTCCTTCCAATCTAGCTGTTACGCTGTTTCTCGTTTAAGAATGTTTTTACACGAGCTATGTCCTTTTTTACGAACTTCACTTGCAAAGGATTATCCAGTTGTCCTGTCGCTAGTTGGAATCTTAGGTTGAATAGTTCTGATTTTAGCTCTGTTAATTTAGCAGAAAGTTGTTCTGTTGTCATTTCTCTATATTTATTAGCTTTCATTTGCTTCACCAACCTTTTCTTCAAAGTCTGCTTTTGTCACAAACTTACACTTCACAGGAAGTTTATGCATCGCAAGACGCATTGCTTCTCTCGCTTTGTCCTCAGGCACTCCTGAAAGCTCAAACATTACTCTTCCCGGTTTTACTACTGCTACCCAGTACTCTGGTGAACCCTTTCCGGCTCCCATACGAGTTTCTGCTGGTTTTTGTGTAATCGGCTTGTGTGGGAATATTTTTATCCACACCTTTCCGCCTCTACGAATATATCTATTGATTGCGATACGCGCCGCTTCGATTTGGTTTGCTGTAATCCATGATGGCTCTAGCGCTACTAGTCCATAATCGCCATAAGTGATAGTATTTCCTTTAGTTGCTTTTCCGGCCATATGACCTCTATGCACTCTACGACGCTTTACTCTTTTTGGCATTAACATTGATATGTTCCTCCTTCCAATAAGGTTTATTCTTGCTCTTGTCTTGGAGCTCTTTCCGCTCTAGGCTTACGAGGTGCTCTTCCGCCTTTTTTATCTTTGTCATCAAATCTTCTTTTTTTGCCTCTTCCCGCTTCTTTCGGTTGCTCCAACGGCTGGTCGAATGTTCTTGTAGATGTTTTTTTGCCCGGCAAAATTTCTCCATTTGATATCCAAACTTTTACACCAAGCTTTCCATAAGTCGTATCCGCTTCTGCAAATCCGTAGCTTATATCCGCTCTAAGTGTATGAAGCGGCACATTTCCTTCTGCATATCCCTCGGTTCTCGCCATCTCCGCGCCACCAAGTCGTCCGGATGTAGAAACTTTGATTCCTACCGCTCCCGCTTTCATCGCTCTTTGCATTGCTTGCTTCATCGCTCTTCTGAAGGCGATTCGTCTTTCAAGCGCTGTCGCGATGCTCTCTGCAACAAGCTGTGCATCTTTTTCCGGTCTTTGTACTTCCTGTACGCTTACATTGATTGATTTTCCTTTTGCAAGCTTTTGAATATCTTTTTTGATCTCTTCGATTCCCTGACCGCTCTTACCAATCACCATTCCCGGCTTTGCACACCAAATAAAAAGATTGATTTTGTCGTTCATTCTCTCGATTTCTATCTTAGCTACTCCTGCAAGGTATAGCTTTTTCTTTACAAACTCACGAATAACAGCATCTTCCTTGATTAGAGCTGCCATCTCGCCTTTTTTTGGAAACCATCTGGAATCCCAGTTTTTGTTGACTCCGACTCTAAGTCCATGAGGGTTTACCTTTTGACCCATGCTATTCCTCCTATCTTTCTCTTACTGTTACACCAATGTGGCTTGTTCTCTTACGAATGCCGGTTGCTCTACCTTGCGCTCTTGGCATAAATCTCTTTAGAGTTGGTCCTTGGTTTGCATATATTTCTGCTACATATAGCTTTTCTCTATCCATGCTGTTATTATTCTCTGCATTTGCTGCTGCCGAGTTAATAACTTTTGCTATTACACTTGCACTTTTGTTCGGCATATATTTTAGTATTGCTACTGCTTCTTCTACGCTTTTTCCTCTAACCAGTGAGCAAATATATCCCGCTTTTCTCGGTGACATTCTCACATATTTCGCTATTGCTTTAGCTTCCATTTATTAACCTCCTTCCGTAAATCAGGAATTTATTTTCTTTTTGAAGATCTGTCGTCGTCCTTGTGGCCTTTGAATGTTCTCGTTGGAACAAACTCACCCAACTTGTGTCCTACCATATCCTCCGTCACATACACAGGTACATGTTTTCTTCCATCATGTACTGCAATGGTATGTCCCACGAACTCAGGGAATATTGTCGATGATCTTGACCATGTTTTTACGACAGCCTTATCATTTTTTTCGTTCATTGCTACTATCTTCTTATAAAGTCCTTCGTGTACGAAAGGTCCTTTTTTAGATGATCTTCCCATTATGAAATCCTCCTTTCAGGCTCTATTTCTTTCTTCTTGATACTATCATGCTGCTTGATGCTTTTTTCTTCTTTCTGGTCTTGTAACCAAGTGCCGGTTTACCCCAAGGTGTAACTGGTGTTGGTCGTCCGATTGGCGCTCTACCCTCACCACCACCATGTGGATGGTCATTCGGGTTCATTACGGAACCACGAACAGTCGGTCGAATACCCATATGTCTTTTTCTGCCGGCTTTACCGATTACTACATTCGCATGTTCGATATTTCCAACTTGTCCAATCGTAGCTTTGCACTCTGCATTGATATATCTCATTTCGCCTGACGGAAGTCTTAGCAGTGCGTTCTTTCCTTCTTTTGCCATAAGCTGTGCGGACACGCCTGCAGATCTTACAAGCTGCGCACCTTTTCCGGCTTTCATTTCGATATTGTGAATCAATGTACCTACCGGAAGGTCTTTTAGCTTCAATGCGTTACCCACTTTGATATCAGCGCCTTCTCCGGATACAATCTTATCGCCCACTTTTAAGCCAACCGGTGCAAGAATGTATCTCTTCTCGCCGTCAACATAGTGAAGCAATGCGATGTTTGCACTTCTGTTCGGATCATACTCGATTCCTGCAACCACTGCCGGAATTTGATCTTTATCTCTCTTAAAGTCAATAATTCTATATTTTCTTTTTGCTCCGCCGCCGCGATGACGAACTGTTATTTTTCCTCTTGAGTTTCTACCTGCGTTTTTCTTTAGTGTAGCAAGTAGTGACTTCTCCGGCTCGTGCTTTGTAATTTCATCTGATTTTAGTACGGTTAGGGTTCTTAAACCAGGTGAAGTCGGTCTATATTTTTTTATAGCCATTTGCTTACCCTCCTATTAAATACTAAAGAACTCTATTTCTTTACTTGCAGGAGTCAATGATACGATTGCTTTTTTGTATGAAGATGTTTTTCCAACATTTCTTCCCATTCTCTTTGTCTTTCCTGCATAGTTCATTGTGTTAACATTTTTAACTTCCACCTTGAAGATTTCTTCAACGGCGTTTTTGATTTGTGTCTTGTTTGCACTTTTGTGTACAATGAAAGTGTACTTCTTGTCTTGTGCGTCGATCATACTTTGCTCAGTAATGACCGGTCTAATCAATATATCTTGCGCTAGCATTATGCGTACACCTCCTCAACTTTTTTAACTGCATTCTTTGTAATAACAAGAGTATCCGCATTCACAATGTCATATACATTCAATGTATTTACAAAGGAAACTTTTACTCCCGGAATATTTCTTCCCGACTTTACCACCGATGGAGCATTTTCTGCTGTAACCACCAATGCTTTTTTACCGGCATTCAATGCATTTAGCGCACCTGCAAAAGTTTTTGTCTTTGGTGCATCCATTGCGAATTCATCCACAACGATAATTTCACCATTTTCCACTTTTGAAGTAAGTGCCGATTTCATCGCCAGTCTTCTTACCTTCTTAGGCACTGTGTAGCTGTAATCTCTTGGCTTCGGTGCAAATACGATTCCGCCACCTTTCCATTGTGGTGAACGAATGCTACCTTGTCTTGCTCTACCAGTTCCTTTTTGTCTCCATGGCTTTCTTCCTCCGCCGCGAACCTCAGCTCTAGTCTTTGTAGACTGAGTTCCTTGTCTTTGGTTTGCCAAGTAGTTCTTAATCACTTCATATACTGCGTGCTCGTTGATTTCAACTCCGAACACTTCGCTTGTCAATTCTATTTCATCAACTTTTTTACCGTTTAGATCTAATACATCAACTTTAGGCATTTTCTACTCCTCCTTTCCTTGCATTAACCTTTGATGGCTTTCTTAACTACTACCAAGCCCTTCTTAGGTCCTGGAATCGCTCCTTTGATTAGAAGAAGATTGTTTTCGGCATCAATTTTTACAATTTCCAGATTTTGGATAGTTACTCTTTCCGCTCCCATATGTCCCGCAAGCTTTTTACCTTTGTAAACTCTTGACGGATCGGATGCAGCTCCCATAGAACCCGGTCCTCTGTGGTATCTTGAACCATGGCTCATCGGTCCTCTGTGCTGATTGTGTCTCTTAATCGGACCTTGGAACCCTTTACCTTTTGAAGTTCCCGTTACATCAACCTTCTCACCTTCTGCAAAGATGCTTACATTAATTTCCTGTGCAAGTGCAAAATCCTGAGCATTTTCCGTTCTGAATTCTTTAACATGTCTTTTCAGTCCAACGCCCGCTTTCGCAAAATGTCCTTTTTGTGGTTTGTTCAGCAATTTTTCTCTCACATCGCCATATCCCACTTGTACTGCCTCATACCCGTCATTCTCAACGGATTTTAGTTGTGTTACAACCATCGGTCCTGCCTCAACAACAGTTACCGGAACAATAACTCCGGCATCCGTAAAAATTTGAGTCATTCCCAGCTTTTTTCCTAAAATACCTTTCATTTTAGAAATCCTCCTTTTCTTACAGCGGATTGCTTTGCAATCATTCTAAGATAAGATACTATATCTTAATACCTTAACTTTTAATTTTAGTTATGCTTGTCGTTAAGCTTTACTTCCAGCTCCACGCCAGCAGCAATGTCCATTCTAATCAAACTATCAACTGTTTTTGGTCCCGGATTTGAGATTTCAATCAGTCTCTTGTGAGTTCTGATTTCGAATTGCTCTCTGGAATCCTTGTACTTAT
>JBGZSM010000103.1:0-31102 GCA_041853585.1 Filifactoraceae bacterium | reverse complement strand
GTGGGTATAATCTATAATTCATAGTATACTACTATTTGTAAATAAATTCAATCAAGAGGAGAAAAAGATGATTTATCAGTGCAAAAATGAGATGGAAGTTGAAATTTGCACACCAATGTCGGGATATTACCAAATACTGAAGATGATTGAACAGTTGTCGGATGAGAGTGAAAATCTTCCGTTCACATCGGAGGACTTCGGAATCAAATCGGAGCAGCTCAAAGCGTATATCGAGCGCTTGAACGATTCGGAGAACTCGACTTTCTTGGTGGCGCGGTTGAATCAGCAGCCGATTGGATTCGGGTATTTGGAAGGGGGAAAGCGTCAACGGACGCATCATTGTGCAAATTTGGGGATTGGTGTGCTCAAAGAGTATTCAAATCTGGGAATCGGTAAAGCGATTATGTCCGAACTGATACGATATGCCACCGAGTCGGAGTCGATTGCAAAAATCGAATTGCAGGTGCGAAAAGACAATGCCAATGCGATTAAGCTTTATAAAGATACCGGTTTTGAAGTGGAAGGAATCAGCAGGCGCTCCTTATTTGTCAATGGCGAATTTTACGACTACATCAACATGGGGAAAATTATCGACTAAGGAGTAACAATGAAAGAAAAAATAATAAATGAGATTTTTGAATGGATTAAGGTCATTGTGATTACATTGGCGGTGACCTATGTGGTGACTTCTTTTGTAAGACCGACTTTGGTTATCGGAGACTCGATGACGAATACTTTTCAGCAATATGACTATTTGCTGGTGAGCAGAAGGGCGTATAAATCGGAGGAGCCGAAATTCGGCGATGTCGTTTTGTTCCAATCGCATCTTCAACTCGCGAGCGGCAAGGGTGAAAAAATTCTGATCAAAAGAGTTATCGGTTTACCTGGAGATACCATTCAAATCATCGATGGTAAGGTATACCGAAACAATGTGGAATTGGTGGAGCCTTATATCAAGGACCGCTATACGAGCGGCGAGATGTTTGTGGAAGTTCCGGAAGGTGAATATTTTTTGATGGGTGACAATCGCTTGAACAGTCGTGACAGTCGCGATGCGGAAGTGGGAACCGTTCCCAAAGAAGAATTGCTTGGAAAAATCATTCTGCGCGTTTTTCCATTCGATAAAATCACAACCTATTTCGGTTCGTAAAACAAAAGGTCAGTTCGCTTGAACTGACCTCAATTTTTATAGACCTAGTTTTGCATCGATTTTCGCTTGGTCAAATCCCATGATAAGCTCGTCATCGATGTAAATTGCAGGAACACCCATGATACGATTTTGAATCAGGAATTTTTTTGCTTCCGGCTCATTATTGATATTGTGCTCCTCGTAAGGGATGTTTTTGCTGTCGAGATAATCCATCGCCGCATGGCAGGACGGACAAGTTGAACTTGAATAAATTACTACTTTTTTCATATTGATTTCCTTTCTTTAACCTTATTGAGATGTTATATTAATTATATCGGATAAGATGAAAAAAATCAAATGAAATCTATTGGATAAAAATTAAAAAAGATTGGGAGTTACGGGAGGTTTTATGTCCTATTTTGAAAAAACCTATTTTTTGCGTGATGCGATTCATTCGGATATCGCTTTTGAAACCAAGTTTTTTGCGTTGATTTCGACTTCGGAATTTCAGCGCCTTTCCAGAATAAAACAATTGAGCAGCGAGTATATGGTTTTTCCGACGGCACTGCATAATCGATTTTCGCACAGCATCGGAACTTTTTTCGTCATGGGAAAGCTGATTGAGCGATTGGAGGACGCGCTCAGAGCGCATGATGTTGTCGTTACGAGTGAGCAAAAGGATTTGGCGCTCTGCTCGGCGCTTTTGCATGACATCGGGCATGGGCCTTTTTCTCATACCTTTGAAAAAATCGCCGGCGATTATGCGCATGAATATTGGACGGTGCAAATTTTGCAAAATGAGCATACGGAAATCCATCAAGCGCTGCGAAAAAATTTCGGTGAGGATTTTATTTCGAAATTGGTGGGGATTTTCACCGACAAAAATTTTAAGCAGGAAGATACCATCATCACGCTGATTTCACAATTGATCAGTTCGCAGATGGATGCGGATCGAATGGATTATCTGCTTCGAGACAGCTACTTTACCGGCGTGAGTACGGGACTCTACGATTTGCATCGGTTGATTGAAGCCATCGATGTGGTAAAGGTGGACGGTCGATTGCGCATTTGTGTGAGCGAAAAATATGTTTCGTCGATTGAAGAATATATTATGGCAAGATTTTATATGCACAAGGAGGCATATCAACATCCGCTCAAAAGACAGCTTGAAAATATCGTGCAGAAGATTTTTCTGCGTGCGAAGGAATTGTATCTTGAAGGTAAAGAAATTTACTGTGACGAGATTATTGTAAAACTGTTTGAGCATCGGATGGATGTGGACAGCTATTTGCAGATGGACGACGGATTTTTGATGTATCATATCGCGAAATGGAAAAATCAGGACGATTTTGTTCTGCATGCGCTGTGTCGAGCCTTTGTCGACCGCAAAAAATTTGAGCGCTATCGCGGGGAAGGCTCGGAGAAAACTTTGGCGGAGCGTCTCAATGATATTCGGCTTTCGCAGGGAGAAAGTGAAGTGGCTTGGGAGAATGAATATTGCTATATCAAGGATACGGTGACGATTCCGATTTATGACCGGCGAAAAGACAATATCTGGGTCAAACTGAAATCGGGAGAAGTGGTCGATATCACCGAAGGCTCATATCTGTTCGGTAATATGAATATGGAGCCCTTTATTCGCACCAATGAGTATTATCACAAGGGGATGTTGGAGCATCTGTTCGGAATCGTTTTGGATAAGGAATTGTAATTGAATCGTAAGGAGACAGTATGGATTTTGGAAAGTCGATTTTTACTTCGGTGGAAAGTATTTTGCCGATTATTTTGCTCATCTCTTTCGGATTTTATCTTCGGCGGAAAAAATATTTCGGCGACGGTTTTTCAAAGGATATCACAAGATTTTTAATCAATATCGGATTGCCGGCGTCCGTATTCGTATCCCTTTTGAAATATATTTCCAAAGATGAATTGTTTCGATTGTTGCGCGGGTTGCTGTTTACGATACCGAGCTTTGTAATTCTATACGGTTTTGCCTTTGCGACGGCTTTTTTGCTCAAAGTGCCCAAAGGCAGACGGGCGATTCTTATCAATTCCATCGTCAACGGTAACACCGTATTTATCGGTTTTCCGCTGAATTTGGCATTTTTCGGTGAAGAAGTGCTGCCATATTTTTTGGTGTACTATTTGACGAGCACGATTTCGACTTGGGGAATCGGAGCGACGCTGATTGCTTTGGACAATCCGGAGAATAGCAAAGAAAGGGGCATGAAGCTGAATTGGAAGAAATTGATTCCGATGCCGCTGATTGCGATGCTGATTGCCATCGCCTTCGTGCTGCTCGAATGGCAATTGCCGAAATTCGCCACCTCGACTTTGAGTTACATCGGCAGTACGGTAACGCCTTTTTCACTATTGTATATCGGAATAGCCCTTTCGGATGCGGGATTGGGCAGTATCAAAATCGAGCGCGATGTGCTGATTGTACTGCTCGGAAAATTCGTGTTGGCACCGCTGGTGATGGCGACGGTGATACTCGGACTCGGCAAAGTCATTGAGCCGCTGCCGACCTTGGCGATGAATTCTTACATTGTACAATCCTCCGCGCCGGTCTTTGCATCGCTTACGATTTTGGCACATGAGGCGAAGTCGGATGACCGATTCGCAACCTGCGTGATTACACTCAGCACTTTTTTGTTCGTCTTTGTCGCGCCGATTGTGATGGCAATCGTAGAGAAATTGGGTTAGTTTCATTTGAGTCGGGTATCTTATAAATGGGAGAAATAATATGTGAATCAGAAAGTGAGGAGAACAATGAAAAGTAAGTTTTTGTGGTTATGGATGATTGTTTTTGCTGTCTTACTTATCGGATGCAACTCGGCGGAGGAAAAGGAATCGTCGATTCAAAACAATGCGACCAATCTCCCGATGAGCAACAGCAAAGAGGAAGTTATAAAAAATGGAATCTATGGACTTCAAACGGAAAATTTGGAAATGGTGCCGACCTATCTGGAGATAAAGGAGGATGGGGAGTATCTTTTCAATCGTGACGATGTTTTTTCGTTTCGACAAAAAGGTCGATATGAGGTGATAGAAAATCACTTGGTTTTACAATATGTGTCTTACCCAAAACAACGAATTGAATTTGTAATTGAGAATGGAAACTTAGTATTTCAAAGTGAAGAAGGAGAGGCTCCAAAAACTCTTATCTTTGAGTACAAAGGAACAGCGCAAGAACTTGGCATTGATACGAATGATTGGGATTCGGTACCCAAGCAAGCAATTCACATAGGAATTTACGAACTCCAAACGGAAAATCAGGAAAAAGAGTCGGCATTTATCGAAATCAAAGCGAATGGGAAATTTAATTTTTCTCGCAGCTTGGAGATGTCGTCCGTATCGAGAGGAGAGTACAAGCTCGAGGGCGATGTTTTGGTTCTTCATGATGAAGTGAGCAAATCCGTCGATAAATTCAAAATCCATAATGACAAATTGATTTATCTTAATGAAGGCTCGATTCCGGAGCGATATTCCATCTTCAAATATCGGGATGAAAAGAAATCGAGCGATTCGAATTCGAAAGATTCGCCGGCGGGAACAGTCCCAAATGAAAAGGGCGAACAGAAAATTGAATTCGGGCGATATGTATGCGGCTCATTGGACGAGCCGGCTTCTTTTGCGGAAATATCCTTTTCTAAAGACAACCGATTCGTCTATGAATTGAATGTGCTCAGTTCTTTTTTACCGAGGGGAGAATTCCTAGTTGACGGCGAGGACTTGTTTTTGTTCTTAGAGAACGGAGAAGTCTATATCTTTACCATTGCCGGTGGAAAGTTGATTTCGCAGGATGAAAATCAATGGGTCAAAAAAGGCTCCGTCTTTACATTACAAAAATAAAATGCGCTCGAGAAAAACTTTTGAATGGAGAGCGCATATAGAACAAGCGATGGGGCAAGTGTTTTAAGTATTCGATTTTTTGCGTAGCGGCGGGAAGCCGCTACGCTTTTCTTTAATATTCTTTAATATTCGCCCGCAAATTTTTCACCGAGATATTTGATGATTTCTTCTCTCGGGGAGTCGGGCGTTATCAAAATGATTTTGTCGGTTTCTTCAAAAAAGATTTCGATATTGCAGTCGCCGTTTTTAAAATGCTTTCGGACGGTTTCCTCCAAAATTTCACGCACACGCAATTTATTTTTCTTTTTTTTCTCATATTCTTTTGTAAAATAATAGCCCTTGAGTGTAAACACTTTGGCATAAGTATTTTTCATAAGCTCTCCTATTCAATTTACGATTTAAAAAAATCCGTCTGCCATTCAATTTTTCGGCAAGTTGTCGGTGTTCATTTCTTTTGACTTCCTTAAGTATAGCAAAAAAAAGCGGAGTTTTGGTATAATGAATTGGTAATATTTATGGAAATGGTTTAATACGGATGTAGGTTTGATATGGAAATTATAGAAATTCAAGGTCAAAGCGGTTTTTTCAAAGGGGGAACAAACACGGGGGTTTATGTGCTTGAGAGCGGAAATGTGCTGTTGATTGATGCGGGGCATACGGTGCAGCGCGGGAAAAGATTGGTCAAGCATTTGGCAAAACAGTCGCTTTCTCCTGCCTATGTTTTTACAACGCATGAGCATTTTGACCATTTTGAAGCTTTTGAAGGAATAAAGGAAGAAATTCCGTCGGCGCAACTGATTTCGCATTATTACGCCAAACCCTATATCGAAAATTTGTATTTGGGGATGGCTTATTTGAGTTCGAGCTCGATTCCGAGTTTTTTTGCACGAAGAGGAAATGGCTTGGGGCCCAATCCGCTGGAGAGCAGTCGATATCATGTCGATGTTTTGGTGGAGGATGAATTGATTTTGGAAGGTAAAAAATTTCAAATCATTCACTCGCCGGGACATTGTGCGGGACAGGCGGCAATCATTACGCCGGATAGAGTGTGCTACTTGGGCGATATTGTGATGGATAACAAAATCATCGATACTTATGATATGCCTTTTTTGTTCAGTATTGAATTGCAGGAGGAATCGCTCAACAGAATCAAGACGCTGGATTTTGACTATGGACTGATTGCTCATTCCAAGAATTTTTATACCAAGAATGAAATTGATGAAATCGTAGAGCGCAATCTGGAGGTAATTCGACGATACGAAAAAGATATCTTGACGCTGCTTAAGCAACCGAGGTCTCGGGAGGAAATTTTGGCACATTTGATGGTACAAAATGAAGTGGATTGTACTTATGCTTCCTATCACTATAACAATTCGACGGTAGGTGCTTTTTTGGCAAAACTTTCTCACACGGGAGAAATCGGCTATCGCTATATTGACGGTAGAATTTTGTATCATTTGTCGGGGGGAGAAAATGGAATATAGAGAGTGGAAAAAAATTTTACTGCCTTATGAAGTCGCGGTGGAAGAACTCAAAAGTAAATTTAAAAATATTCGCAAGGAATATCAATCCAGAGGAGAGTATTCTCCGATTGAATTCGTGACCGGGCGAATCAAAAAGATAACTTCGATTTTGGATAAGGCGAAGAAGATGAATATCCCCTATGACAAGATTACGGAGCAGATGGAAGATATTGCAGGGATTCGTGTCGTCTGTCAGCTGGTGGATGATATCTATACCGTCGTTGAAAAAATCAAGCAGCGCACCGACATGCAGGTGTTGTATGAAAAAGACTACATTTCAAATTACAAGGAGAGCGGCTATCGAAGCTATCATGTCATCGTGAGATATACGGTTCAGACGATTGACGGCGCCCGAGAAATTTTGGCGGAAATTCAGATTCGTACTTTGGCGATGAATTTTTGGGCAACGATTGAGCATTCTTTGAAATATAAATATAATAAAGAGATTCCGGAAGATTTGCAGGAGAGACTTCGACGCGCGGCGGATGCGGCTTTTGTTTTGGATAATGAGATGCGTGAGATACGCGAAGAAATTGTCAAGGCGCAGGTCTACTTCGGCAGAAAATCAATGGCTGTCAAAGAAGCGATGGATGCGATTCGGGTGTTGCATGACAAAGGCTATACCAAGGAGGCTTTGCGCTTTCAGGAGAATCTCGACACCATCAATTCGTTGGACAATATGGAGGCGCTCGCAATTTTGCAGGAGCGCATCGAAACTTTGTTGAACAAAGTGAAGTCGGAAAAAAAAGAGGAGTAATATGGCATTATATGCAATAGGCGATTTGCATTTTTCACCGAACAATTCAAAGCCTATGGACATCTTCGGGTGGGGCGACCATAGAACAAAAATCATTCAGGATTGGAACGAGCGAGTGCGCGATGAGGATGTCGTGATTTTGGCAGGCGATATTTCTTGGGCGCTCAAATTCGATGAGGCGAAAGAAAATCTCGATGAAATAAATGCTTTGGCAGGCAAGAAAATAATTCTCAAAGGCAATCATGACTATTGGTGGCAATCCGTCACGAAGATGAAAAAGCAGTATCCCGATATTTTCTTTCTGCACAACAATTGCTATTGTGACGAGAAATTTGCGATTTTCGGGACAAGAGGCTGGGTAGTTCCGCAGAGTGCGGAGTTTACCGAGGATGACCGAAGAATTTTCGACAGAGAGATTTTGCGATTGCAAAATTCTTTCGCTGCGCTGCCCGATGACGAAGAGCGCATTCGCATCGTCGCCATGCATTATCCGCCGGTCAATGAAAAAAATCAGGCATCGCAGGTGACCGAGCTGATTGAACAAAACAATATTTCGCATATGGTCTATGGACATCTTCATGGTGAAGACTCGTTTAAGAATTTATATCTGGGAGAGCATGACGGGACAACCTATCATTTGGTCTCCGCGGATTATTTGGATTTTAAGCTCAAAAAAATATTATAGCCGAAAGAAAGGACTCATTATGGAAAACAGTGAAAAGAAATCAATGTCGAGCAATTTTATTAAAACCTTTATCATGGAAGATATTGAAAATGGTCTCAAGGACACGATTATTACAAGATTTCCGCCGGAGCCGAACGGATATTTGCACATCGGTCATGCCAAGGCAATCACTTTGAACTTTGACATGGCGTCGGAATTCGGCGGCAAGACGAATCTGCGTTTTGACGACACCAATCCCATCAAGGAAGATGAGGAATATGTACAATCCATCAAAGAAGATGTCGAATGGCTCGGATTCAAATGGGATAAATTGCTGTGGGCATCCGACTATTTTGATTTCATGTATGAAAAAGCGATTCTGCTGATAAAAAAAGGACTCGCCTATGTCGATGATTTGAGCGGAGATGAAATCCGAGCATATCGCGGCACTTTGACGGAGCCGGGAAAGAATTCGCCATATCGTGAGCGCTCAGTTGAAGAGAATTTGGACTTGTTCGAGCGAATGAGAAATGGAGAATTTGAAAACGGTGAGAAGGTGTTGCGTGCAAAAATCGATATGGCATCGCCGAATATCAATATGCGTGACCCGGTCATCTATCGTATTTTGAAGGCATCACATCATAATACGGGCGACAAATGGTCGATTTATCCGATGTACGATTATGCGCATCCGCTCGAAGATGCGATTGAATTTATAACCCATTCTCTGTGCTCACTCGAATTTGAGGATCATCGTCCGTTTTACGATTGGGTGATTGAACATACCGAGACGGAGGGTAAGCCGCGACAGATTGAATTCGCCAGACTCAATATCACCAACACCGTCATGAGCAAAAGATTGCTCAAAAAATTGGTGGACGACGGCATCGTTGACGGTTGGGATGACCCGAGAATGCCGACGATTTCAGGATTGCGACGCAAGGGTTATACGCCGGAAGCCGTCAAAGAATTCGTGCGTGCGGTCGGTATTTCAAAAGCGAATTCGGTCGTGGATGAAAATTATTTGGAGCATTTCGTGCGCGAAGACCTGCTCAAAAAAGCGCCGCGCATGATGGCAATCGTCAATCCGCTCAAAGTTGTTATCACGAATTATCCGGAGGGCGAAGTGGAATATCTGGATGCGGAAAACAATCCGGATGCGGAAATTGATATGGGTTCTCGTAAGATTCCGTTTTCACGGGAAATCTATATTGAGCGGGACGATTTTATGGAAAATCCGCCGCCGAAATATCACCGACTTTATGTGGGCAACGAAGTACGACTCAAAAATGCGTATTTTATCAAATGCAATGAAGTCATCAAGGACGAAAAAGGCGATGTGGTTGAAATCCATTGTACCTATGACCCCGAGACGAAGAGCGGCAGCGGCTTTACCGCTCGAAAAGTAAAGGGAACGATTCATTGGGTGGATGCGAAAAATGCAGTTCCGGCGGAGTTTCGCCTGTTTGAGCCGATTTTTAGAGACGGTAGCGAGGAAATCAATCCGAATTCGCTGACCATTTTGCAAGGCTATGTGGAGCAGGCGCTTGAAAATGCGAAGGCAGGCGATAAATTCCAATTCTTCCGCCATGGATATTTTGCGGTGGACAGCAAGTTTTTTGCGGAAGGCAAACTCGTATTCAATCGAACCGTCGCCCTCAAAAGCTCGTTTAAAATTTAGGCGCGGCTCGCGAGGAAAATTAATCGGATTGGAAATTCAAGTTGAAATAGAAAATGAAATCTTGAAATTGAATCGATAAAAGATTTGATGTAGAATCCGCAATGCAAAAAATGAAAAGAAATGAAAAAATTTGACCCGTCTTGAAAAAGGCGGGTCATTTGCTGTAAATCGAAATTCAAAATCAAAAATAAAAATAGAGAATCCGAGATCGAAATCCAAAAATCAAAATACAAAACGGATTCGGAATTCAACAATCGAAAAAGCGATTCGGATTCAGAAACAATTTTGAAACAAATATTCCAAAATCGAATTAGGAGAAATATTCTTCCAAAGCGAGATGATATTCTTCCCATTCCTGCATTGCCCGATCCAATTTGTTTTCGGCTTCGTTTTTTTGATTCATCACATCCAATGACTTTTGCGGGTCGGAATAAATTTCTTCAAGACACATGAGATCGTCGATTTTCTCAAGTTCCTTTTCGAGTTCGGCGATTGTTTCTTCAGCGCTCTTGATGGCATTTTTGAGACGCCTTTGCTCACTGACTTTTTCTTTTTCTTTTTTATACTGCTGTTTTTGTTGCGTCTTATTCGTCGGCGTTTTACTTTCCGCGAGTATCTTCTCTTTTTCCTCGCGCTCGGTTTGCAGAGTGTATTGGTAGTCGTCGTAATTTCCTAAGAACTCGCGCACGCCTTCCGGAGAGAATTCGATGATTCGATCCGCCAGCGCATTGACAAAGTATCGGTCATGCGAGATAAAAAAGATGGTCCCCTCGTATGCGCTCAGTGCAAGTTCCAAGACTTCTTTTGAATCGATATCCAAATGATTGGTCGGCTCGTCCAAAAATAAAAAATTTCCTTTGGAAAGCATCAGCTTGAGCAAAGAGATTCTCGCCTGCTCGCCACCGCTGAGAGATGCAATCGGTTTGAACACTTCTTCGCCGGTGAACAAAAATGCAGCCAAATAATTTCGGACATCCGTTTGATTCAAATGCGGGTACGCATTCCACACCTCGTTCAAAATGCTGTTGTTCGGATTCAAATCCGAGCGTGTTTGGTCAAAGTAGAGTGGATTGACATTGGTGCCGAATTGGATTTGCCCGCTGAAATCCGAATCTTTGCAGAGCAAAATGTTGAACAAAGTGGTTTTTCCGATGCCGTTCGGACCGATGAGTGCGACCTTTTCACCTCGGAAAATATCGAAGCTGAGATTTTCAAATAACACTCTTTGATCAAAAGCTTTGGCAAGCTCTTTCGCATGCATGACTTCGTATCCGCTGACGATCGAAGGGGTGAAACGAATGCTCGCCTTTTTCTGAATGCTGTGCGGCTTTTCAACGACTTCCATCTTGCCGAGCAATTTTTCCCGACTTCGCGCTCGCTTGACCTGCTTCTCGCGTCCGAATGCGCGGAGCTGCGCGATGATATCTCTTTGTCTTTGAATCTCTTCCTGATTTTCTTTGTATTGTTTTTCGAGTTGCGCTCTTAAAATATCTCTTTTGTAAGTGTAGTCGGTATAATTTCCGGGATAGATGGTGAGATTTTTATTTTGAATCTCCATAATCGTATCGACCGTTTTATCCAGAAAGTATCGGTCATGCGAAATGATGAACACATTGCCCCGATATTGTTTCAGATAGTTTTCGAGCCATTCGACCGATTGGGTGTCCAAATGGTTGGTCGGCTCATCGAGCAGCAGCACATCAGGCTTCTTGAGCAGCAGTTTGGAGAGCATCAATCTCGTTTTCTCTCCGCCGGAAAGAAGTTTGAGCTCTTTGGCAAAGTCTTGCTCGCTGAATCCGAGCCCAAGCAAGATGCCGGTCGCTTCACTTTTGTATGAAAAACCGTTGATGGCGTCAAAGCGGTCGCTTTTGGTCGCATACTCGTTCATCAATTTGTCAAATTCGGGGGAATCGTGCTTGGCGGCGATTTCGTTTTCCAAATGACGCAATTCTTGCTCCAAAGCGATGACATCGGCAAAGATGGTGAGCACCTCATCCCAAATCGTCGCCTCGGAATGAGTGCTGACATTTTGCTCCAGATAGCCGAAGCGAATGTCCTTTCCCCAAAAAATCTGTCCTTCGTCTTTTTCGATTTCTCCGGAGATTATTTTGAATAATGTGGTTTTCCCTGCGCCGTTGGGACCGACGATGCCGACTTTTTCATTTTCGTTGACGGCAAATGATATATTTTCGATAATGGTATCAATGCCATAGGATTTTTTTAAATTATTAACGGATAAAGTTATCATTTTTCACTCCAAAAATTTATTATACACAAAGATTATATCACAAACTTTCAAAAAAGATTGTTAAAACATTTGACATTCGCCAATTTTTTTGTTTTAATTATTATATCGTAAATCAAAATTAAGTGTAGAACAGGGGTGGCAAAGTGAGCAAAACAGAAAAGCAAATTTCAATGGCGGTCATTCGTCGATTGCCGAAGTACCATCGATATTTAAAAGATTTATTGGACAAGGATGTTTTTCGCATCTCATCAAAGGAATTGAGTGACATAATCGGTTTTACCGCTTCACAAATCAGACAGGATTTGAATAATTTTGGAGGTTTCGGTCAGCAGGGCTACGGCTACAATGTCGAGGATTTGTATGAAGAAATCGGAAAAATTCTCGGATTGGACAAAGAATACAATGCGGTGGTCGTCGGTGCGGGAAATATGGGTCAGGCATTGGCGAATTATCCTTGGTTTTCGAACAGAGGTTTTAAAATCTCTGCGATGTTTGACGCAAATCCGAAGCTGATCGGACTCAAGGTTCGTGATTTGGAGATTCACGACATTGAAGGCCTGCGTGATTATGTGATGGAAAATAATGTAAAAATCATTATCATCGCAACGCCGAAGGAGCATGCGCAAACCGTGGTCGACCGCGTGGCGGATACTAATATCAAAGGGATTTGGAATTTTGCACCGATCGATTTGGAAGTACCTAAAAATATCATCGTGGAAAATGCACATCTGAGCGACTCGCTCTTTGTTTTGTCATATATGATCAACGAGCCGGAGTTGTTTAAAAAATAGTTTGAAATCAGAAAGCGTATAATCCTTTTGGATTATGCGTTTTTTTTTTATACTTGGATGGAAACTCTTTATTTTCCGCTAATTTTTTGATATACTTTTTTAAGAATAACAAACGAAAGGAGGTGTGAAAATGATTAAGAAGATAATTAGAGTCGCTTTTTCGCTTGTCGGGATGACATTGGGATTTGCTTTGTATCTTTTTCTGATGGAAAGGTTGGAAACGAATCAGTTTGTGATTTCGCCGGCGGTAAAGTGGTTCAGTTTATCGATTTCGGTGGTTGCTTTCGGCGCTTTATTTGAAGTGCTGACGCCTTTTTTGACAAAATCGGGACAAGAGGCCATATCGATGATTGAAAGAGAAACCGCAAAAGTAGGGGTGTTGGATTTATTGATATCATCAATGGGCGTGATTATCGGACTTATTATTGCTTATTTTATCGGCGGCTTGACCGCAAAAGTTCCATTTGTCGGAACGGCGCTTACCATTATCGTGTATATGTTTTTTATTTTCTTAGGCTATGCGTTGACGACGAGAAGAAAGGACGAAATTTCTTCTTTGATACAGAGCTATCGAATTTCTCCGCAAAAAGAGAGAACGGGTAGGCGTGTTCTCAAAGGCTCGCCGAAGGTTTTGGATACGAGTGTGATTATTGATGGTAGAATCTTGGATATTGCGGCGACCGGATTTGTGGAAGGGAAATTGATCGTTCCGAATTTTGTACTCGAAGAGCTTCGGCATATCGCAGATTCGTCGGATGACCTCAAGCGCGTGAAGGGGAGACGCGGATTGGACATTCTCAACACGATGCAGGAAAAGCTCAAGCTGGAGATGGAAATATCCAATACGGACTTCCCCGAGATTGCGGAAGTGGATATGAAATTGTTGAAATTAGCGCAGACTTTGGACGGTCAAGTGCTGACCAATGACTACAATCTAAATAAAGTGGCACAATTTCAAGGCGTGCAGGTGCTCAACATCAATGAGCTTGCCAATGCGGTCAAGACGGTGGTCATTCCCGGCGAAGAAATGGTGGTTACGATTATCAAAGAAGGAAAAGAACACAATCAGGGTGTGGCGTACTTGGATGACGGCACGATGATTGTTGTGGAGAATGCAAAGAGATTGATTGGCGAAACGATTACGGTCGTCGTCACAACGGTGTTGCAGACGGCAGCCGGACGAATGATTTTTGCCCGACAGAAATAGGTGAAGCGATGGAAGTATTAAATAAACAGGATAGAAAAAGAGTGCTTGCACTCGCGTTGTTCGCCGGTGAGGTTATGTTGACCAACGGAGCGGAAACCTATCGGGTGGAAGATACGATTCGCCGGATTTGCACATCGCGGGGGCTGAGCTATGTCACTTCCTTTGTCACGCCAACGGTTATTATGATTGGCGATGACCGACATGACGGTTACAGTTTTATGAAACGGATTGCCAAACGCTCGACCAATTTTGAGCGCATCTCGCTGGTCAATTCGGTGTCGCGCGACTTTGTTTCGGGACAAAAAACATTGGAGGAAGCGCATCGGGAGCTGCGGGCGATTTCCGCAAAAACTTCGTACAGCGTACCGGTGCGAATCATCTGGTGCGGTTTGGCATCCTCGATGTTCGCTTACCTGTTCGGCGGAACGGTATCGGATATGGTTTGCGGTTTCTTGGTGTCGATGTTCGCCATCAAAGTTGGATTTATTTTGGACGGCTACGATGTAAATCAGTTTTTGATGAACTCGATTTGCTCGGCATTGATTGCATTTTTTGCCGTTGTGCTGTCCGGACTCGGCTTGGGCGAAAATCGGGATATGATTATCGCGGCGGCGATTATGCCGCAGCTTCCGGGTTTCTCGTTGACCAACGGACTGCGGGACTTTATCGAGGGCGATTTGATTTCGGGGGTGTCGCGTGCTTTTGAAGCCTTTCTGATTGCCGTCTCCATTGCGGTGTCCATCGGTTCGGTGCTGGCACTGTTCCATAGATTTGGAGGTGGGATGTAATGAGCTGGATACTCAATTTGATTTGCGCCTTTATCGCAACGCTCGGCTTTGCGGTATTCTTCAACATCCCGAGAAAAATTCTGGTATGGGTCGGTTTGACGGGAGCGGTGGGCTGGATGCTCAGCATTTTTCTGATTCAATCGGGAATGGCATCGGCTTGGGCATATTTGTTGGCGACGATGGCGGTGGCGTTTTTGGCGGAGAGTTTTGCAATTCGAACCAAGAGTCCGTCGACGCTATTCTCCATTCCGGGCATTTATCCTTTGGTGCCGGGGTATGCGCTTTATCGCACAATGTACTTTTTTACAAGAAATGAATTGAACATGGGTTTTGAGGCGATGTTCGATACACTCAAAAATGCCGGAGCGATTGCACTTGGAATCATCATCATGTCGTCGCTGGGCAGTTTTCGAAAAAAGGTATTGGAGAAAAGAAAGCAGAAAAACTCAAAATCAAATGGAAAAAAGGAAATGGAAGAAAATATCGAATCGATATTTGAATAAATTGGAATTGAGGTGAAGAATGAAAAAGATACTGATTATCGTAAAGAGGCAATTCGGCTCAGGGCACAGCAATACGCAGCTTATCAATGAGTATGTTGAAGCCAAGAAATCACAGGGTTATCAGCTTGAATTGATTGGCGACGATACGGGGGTTCTGAAGGAACTGCTGGATGAGCAGGAGTTGTGGGGAAAAAAAATTACCTCGGCTCAATCCAATGTCATGTTCGAGTTGGGCTCTTATGAGCTGATTATCTATGTGCCGGAAGAAGCTGCCGAGTTACAGGATATTTTGGTCTATGACCCGAATAAGCTGGACAAGAATATGATTTTTTACAATATCGGAAACATGCTCATCGTTGACAGTTTGGGAGAAGAAGATTTGCAGCAGAGAATCGAAGGATTAACGGAGCGGGCCGAGCAGGTGGAATCGTTGCCGACGGAAACTTCACACTCAGCCGATTCGGATGCTGAGGACTCAAATAGTGAGAATTCCGATGCACAGAACGGGACGACATTTGAAACGCAGGTAAGCGAAGAGAAAAATGAGGAATCGCTGCAAGAAGATTTGATGCCGGATGCTTTAGCTGCCGAATCGGAAAGTGAAGTTTTCGTTTCGGATGAAGTGACCGATATGGAGGAATCGGACGAGCAAAATTCCGAATTTATAGCGGATGCTGACTTTGTCGAGCCGGAAGGAGCGACGGCTGAAAATGCTGAAACATACGAGACTGTCGCTCAGGATATATCATCCACGGAGACAAATGAAGCAAAGGATGAGAGCGAAACGGATTCCACCGAGGAATATTCAGGTGAAGCGCCTAATATGCAGGAACATTTTTCTTCCAATTATTCCGTAATTGGAGAAAATGGGGAGTCGGTGAGTACGGATGAGCAAAAAACCGAGGAGACGAAGGCGCGGGAGATCGGAGAAAAAACAGAATCTGTGCAGGAAGAAGTTCCATCGTCCAATATCTTGGATAATATTGACGAAATTCATTCCGATTCGCTGATTACAATTTCAAGTGACGGATTGACGACGACTTCCGCGGAAAGCTATTCGCAGAATCCGGCGCAGGAGTCTACTCATGGGCATGAATCCGCGACCGAGCCGGAGCATCATGAAGTCAAAAAAGGTGTTTCGATTCCGAGGAGATTGTGGCTGCTTGTGCCTTGGATTATCATGGGATTGATGACGATTTTAAAATACGAAAAGGTTGCATGGATACCTTTCATCCTATCGGTGCTCGCGTTATTCGGAGCGATTCTTTCAAAAAAATCGCGTCGTCTGAGCAAAACCCCTGAGTTTTTGTGTATTATCATGGCGATTCTTGCGCTCATCGTAAACTTTGTATATCCGGAGTGGATGGCGGTAATCGCATTGCAGATTTCGATAATGGGCATTGTATTGTTCTTTATCGCAGGTTTTGTAAATTGGGATAATTAACGAAAGAAAGTTTTTGGAGAAAAAATGGAATACAACGAAATACTGAAAAATGCAAAGAAAAATATGGCCGGCTTCTGCATCGGATGTCCGGTTTGTAACGGGATTGCCTGCAAAACAAAGGTTCCCGGACCGGGCGGAAAAGGCACCGGAGAAGCGTATACTCGAAACTTTGAGCGATTCTCAAAGGTCAAAATCAATATGGACACAATTTTTGAAGCGGGCGAAATCTCAACCGAATTTGAGATTTTCGGCAAAAAATTCGCGCTGCCCGTTTTTGCTGCGCCTATCGGAGCGCCGACGGTTCACTATGGGCCGATGCTTACCGATGAGCAATATTCTCAAATATTGTTTGAAGGATGCAAAGAGGCGGGCATTATGGCATTTGGTGGAGACGGGACGGCAAGCGAGGCTTACAATATGCCGCTTCAAATTATCAAATCGCTCGGCGGATACGGCGTTCCGACGATAAAACCATGGTCGGTTGACGAAATGAAAAGAAAAATCTCCATCGCGGAAGATGCGGGCGCATTTGCGATTGCGACCGACATCGACGGCTCCGGATTAGCGATGCTCAAAAAGAGCAATACGCCGGTCGGACCGAAAAGTATTGCCGATTTGAAAGAGCTTGTTTCAGCGACAAAATTGCCACTCATCGTCAAAGGAATCATGACTGCGAAAGGCGCGCAAAGAGCTGCGGAAGCGGGCGTATATGGAATCGTCGTATCCAATCATGGCGGTCGCGTGCTCGACCAGACCCCGGCGACGATTGAGGTACTGCCTGAGATTGTCGAAGCGGTCGGCGGCAAGGTCAAAATTTTCATCGACGGCGGGATTCGCTCGGGACTTGATATTTTCAAATGTCTTGCGCTTGGCGCGGATGCGGTTTTGATTGCAAGACCTTTTGCAACGATGATTTACGGAGGAGGGAAAGAGGCGATAGCGACCTATGTGCAAAAATTGCGTACAGAGCTTGTGGAAACGATGGAGATGGCGGGTGCCAACAATCTAAAAGAAATCGAGCGCTTGATGGTTCGAATCGTCGATTAACTTTCGTCGATAAATGTCAAATCCCTGAAGTTATCTACTACATTTGATAGAAATTCTCTTGTAAATAGAATTCATTTTTCGGTTTTCAACAATAAAAATGATTTTATGAATCCCCTTCGGGATATGATGCCAAAATTAAAAAATTAGCGATTGAAGGCTACTGTACCGACCTCAAAAAGTTAGATTTAAAAATCTAATAATGGGAGGTCGGTTTTTGTTTGTCATTTTGTGTTTTCATTTTTTTCGTTTAACAAAGATATTATAATATGCATAAAAATTAAACTGAACGAATTCCAATATTATGCAGTTAAAATTAAGAACAAGAAACTGCTATTTAATTATCACTCATAAAAAGTCAGCAAAGAATTTTAATCCAAAATAAACTTAGCGCATATAAATTACAAATTACAAAAATTATCTCTATGCTTCTTGTAAATGTATTGGAATTGTTTAAAAAATTTATTGCAAAATTGCTTGATTTTTTGTATAATGAAATCGTTAAAAAACTTAATAGGAGGTTTGGTATGGATACTAGCAAAAGAGGTGAATGGGGAAGTAAATTCGGTTTCATCATGGCGGCGGTCGGCTCAGCGGTCGGGCTCGGAAACCTGTGGGGCTTTCCTTATAAGATGGGAAAAGGTGGAGGATTTGCCTTTGTATTGCTTTACTTATTTTTTGCATTCACAGTAGGATTTATTGTGATGATTTCTGAAATAGCCATTGGGCGTTTTGGAAAAATGGATGCGGTAGGCTCTTACAAGAAATTGAATAAAAAAGCCGGTTTTATCGGAGCCTTGGGAGTTATTGCCGCATTTGTCATCATGTCCTTCTATTCGGTACTCGGTGGATGGGTGATGAAATATGCTTTTACTTATTTGTTGGATATTTTCGGTAGCGGATTCGGAGATGCAACCGGAGAAGAATTTTTCACGGCTTTCATTTCAAAGCCCTTCGAGCCGATGTTTTGGTTTGCGCTCTTCCTTGCGCTTACTGCGATCGTTGTAATTCTTGGTGTGGAGAAAGGAATTGAGAAGTTTTCCAAAATCATGATGCCGATGCTCTTCATCATGCTTTTGATTATCATTGTTCGCTCTGTAACTCTGCCCGGTGCAAGCAAAGGGCTGGCATTCATGTTTAAACCGGATTTTACGGTATTCAGTGACTTCAGCTCTACCGTTTCGGTAGCATCCATTGCACTTTCCCAAATGTTCTTTTCACTATCGCTTGGGATGGGGGCGATGCTTACCTATGGAAGCTATTTGGGAAAAGACCAGGATATCGAATCCAGCTCCGTCATCATTCCGGTACTCGATACTTTGGTAGCGGTATTGGCGGGTATGGCCATCATGCCGGCGGTATTTGCCTTTGATTTGAGTCCGTCTGCAGGGCCTGGTCTGATGTTTATTACATTGAAAGAAGTTTTTGCGGCGATGCCGCTCGGTAATATCTTTGGATTGATGTTTTTCGTTCTAGTCTTCTTTGCGGCGATTTCGTCTTCAATTTCGCTGTTGGAAGTGGTATGTGCATATTTTATCGATTCCAGAGGTGTCAGTCGCTCAAAAATTTCAATCATTGCTTCCGTCGCGATTTTTATTCTGGGAATACCGGTCGCCATGAGTTTTGGTGTACTTTCAAATATCAAATTGATTTTGGGCATGGATATCTTGGACTCTTTCGACTATATCGCGGAATATACTTTGATGCCTCTCGGTGCGCTGCTGATGTGTATCGGAGTTGGATGGGTGTGGAAACCGGATTTCGTAATCAACGAAATCAAGTCGAGCGGACAGTCATTCAAGTCTGAAAAATACTATCGGTTTATGATTAAGTTCATAACACCGTTGTTGGTTGCTTTTGTTCTATACAAATCCAGTATCGAGGCGATTATAGTATATATGACTAAAAAACCATAAATATTTAAGTCTGATAGATGCAAGCAATCTGCATAAAAAAAATCAGCACAGCGGATTTAACTATGCACAGCACCGGAAATATGCACAGCGAAAATACATGTTGTGTATAGCAAATAAATGTGTAGCGTAAAAAATCAGCTACAGTAATATGTCGATAGTTATAATGGAATAGAATGACGAAAAAAGCCTGCAAGATTGTGGGCTTTTTTGCAGCATAAAAGTGTAGCGGATAGAGAGTTCTCTACTTGCTGCACTTATTTTTACAGAAATAGGGTGAAAGCCCTAATGAGTCTATGAAAGTTTTCTGTAAATAGGGTTTTAAGGTCTTCTATGATAAAATATTAAATCATAGGTGGCCTTGTTTTATGGCAAAAGAAAACATCCGTACAAAGTACAAATGACTGAAGGAAAAGAAACATCTTCTAAATTTGAAGCGATTTGGATTGACGGACTCCTTTAAATTGAACTTCTAACTTCGAACTTTGAATCGAAATTAAAAGTGCAAATCAGAATTTCTAGAATAAAAATTGCTGTAAAAAACTTAAATGCAGAGAACTTAAATGTAAAAAACTTATATACAGAGAGGCTATATAATAGAAAGAAAAATTTCATCATGAACTCAAAATTTGCAACAAGCCATTCCGGAAACCTCATCCTCGTAAATATAAAAAGAATAAATCTCAAATCAAAATCTAAATCAAAATCTAAATCAAAATCTAAATCGAAAATCGGAAGCTGAAATTCTAAAACGAAATCATAATCTCAAATCGAAATTCGTCTTTGATGTTAAATTACAACATGATTAGAATTGTTTTTAACAAAAACACACAAATTGACAAAATACTATTGAAATACATTTAGAAATCAGATACAATACAGATAAGCTACGAGAAAGGAGGAAAATTTTTTGGGCTATATACTTATTACAAATAACGACCTGATGAATGATTTTGAAGGTGAAAAAATTTTTGTAAACGGTTCGGCATGGGATGTTCTGGTTAAGACGAGAGATTATATCCACAAAGGACATCGATTGATTAGCAGTCCGATCGGCGCGAGCATCCGTATGTTGCTTTCTCCGATAAAGTCGGTAATCATCTCTTCGGATGTGGAGCCGCAAGATGAATATAGTCTGCAACAAATTGAGACAGCGATAGAGAAATTCCGAATGATTACGAGCAACCGAGGAGAAGACATCAAAAACAGTAGTGATTACAAAGAGGTCGATCGCGAGTTGATTTTGGCAGCGATTGATGAAGCAAGCAAAAATTTATGGAGGTGACTGATTTGAGACTTGAGCAAAGAATAATCAAGATTGATGATGTACAATTTGCGAATGAAAGCAAAGTTGAAAATGGAGTTTTATATGTCAACAAAGACGAAATAATCCAGAAGCTGAAAGAAGATCCGACCATCAAGGATATTCAAATTGACCTTGCAAAGCCGGGTGAAAAAACAAGAATCATTCCGGTGAAGGATGTTATCGAGCCGAGAGTAAAAGTTGAAGGCAATAACGGATTTGCCGGTGTGACAACGGATGTTGCGCAACTTGGAGAGGGAAAAGTCAATGTTCTAAAAAATGTTGCAGTCGTAACGATTGGAGACATTGTTGGTTTCCAAGAAGGCGTAATCGACATGTGGGGCGAGGGTGCAAAATGGACTCCTTTCTCAAAGACATTGAACATTGTTGTGGATATAAAAGTAGTGGACGGATTGAAGCCGCATGAGCATGAAAATACCGTTCGTATAGCGGGACTTACTGCTGCAGAGCTTATCGGGCAGATTGGAAAAGACGCTCAACCGAATGAAACCAAGGTTTATGAAATCGGAACGATGACGGAGGAAGCAAAGAAATATCCGAATCTACCGAAGATTGCTTATGTAGAAATGCTTATTTCTCAGGGACTTCTTCATGACGGATATATTTACGGCGTAAACTCTCAGCAAATTTTGCCGACTCTTATTCATCCGAATGAAGAATTGGACGGAGCGGTTATCAGCGGAAACTGTGTTGCAGCTTGTGACAAGATTACCACTTACCAGCATCAAAACAATGCGGTCATTGAAGAATTGTATGCAAAACATGGAAAAGAAATCAACTTCCTGGGCGTTATTTTGACACCGGAGCTTACAACATTGGCAGGAAAGTTCAGAACTTGCGATTATACTGCGAAGCTTTGCCAAATGCTTGGAGCGGATGGTGTAATCGTCAGCGAAGAAGGTTACGGAAATCCGGACTCCGACCTCGTAATGATTTGTTCGAGATTGGAAAATATGGGCATTAAGACTGTTTTGATTACCGATGAATGTGCAGGTTGGGACGGAATGAGCCAGCCGCTTGCCGATGTATCCAAGGCAGCCGTTGCGGTAGTATCTACCGGAAATGTGAGCCATGTGGTTGAGCTTGAAAAAGCGGACAAGGTTCTTGGTGACGAAATGGCGATTGAAAATCTTGCCGGCGGATGGGCAGGCTCCAAAGATGAATCAACAGGAACAATCAAATGTGAACTCAATGCAGTAATTGGTGCAACTTCTGAAATCGGATACCACAATGCAACCATTGAATTGAAGTAGGAGGTCGAACATGGAAAAGAAAATATTATACTATCTTAACCAGTTTTTTGGTCAAATAGGAGGAGAGGATAAGGCGGATTATCCGGCAAATCTTGTGAAAGAACCTGTAGGACCGGCAGTCGGTTTTGAAAAAGAACTCGGCGGAGCGGGAAAAGTGGTTGCAACATTGATTTGCGGAGATAACTACTTTAATGAAAACAAAGAGCAGGCGCTTGAATATATCAAGAAAGCAATCGAAGAAGTCAAGCCGGATTTGATTGTGGCCGGACCGGCATTTAACGCGGGTCGCTACGGAATGGCTTGTGCCGGGGTTGTAACTTTTGCAGAAAAAGAATTCGGGATTAAATCAGTTACCGGAATGTATGAAGAAAATCCGGGTCTTGATGCTTGTCGCGGAATCTCTTATGTTGTCCCGACCGGAGCGGCAGCGGGTGATATGAGAGCGGCTCTTCCGAATATGGCGAAGATTGCTAAGAAAGTTCTTAACAATGAAGATGTGCGTCCGGCAGACGGATACTTTGCACAAGGAAGAAGAGAGACGATTCTTGTTCAGGATATCGGTGCGAAAAGAGCGGTGGATATGCTGATGAAGCGTTTGAACAACCAACCTTTTGAAACCGAGCTTCCGATGCCGGAGTTTGACACGGTTGAACCGGCGCCGGCAATAAAGGATTTGAAAAAAGCGGTAATCGCGTTGGTTACTTCCGGTGGTATCGTTCCAAATGGAAATCCGGACAGAATTCAATCGGCGTCTGCACAAAAATGGGGCAAGTACGACATTTCCAAATCCGAAAATTTGGAAGGTGATTTTGTTACGATTCACGGAGGATACGATCCGGTATATGCCAATGAATGTCCGGATAGAGTAGTGCCTTTGGATGTACTTCGTCAAATGGAAAAAGATGGCGAAATCGGAAAAGTACATGAGCTTTTCTATACTACTACCGGAACGGGAACAGCGGTAGGAAATTCTATCTTGTTCGGGAAAGAAATCGGTAAAGAATTGAAAGAGATGGGCGTGGACGGCGTTATTCTTACTTCAACCTGAGGTACCTGTACTCGTTGCGGCGCAACGATGGTTAAAGAGATTGAGAGATATGGTCTTCCAATCGTACACATGTCCACGATTACGACAATTTCACAGTCCGTTGGAGCAAATCGAATCGTACCGACGATTGCGATTCCTTATCCTGTTGGAAATCCTTCATTGGATGCGGATAAAGAAATTGCCCTTCGAAAATCTTTGGTAAAGAAAGCGGTAGACGCTTTAGCGACAGAAGTTAAAGGGGTAACCATTTTTAAATAAAAATAGGAGGTAGAGTATGAAAGACGGCGAAAAGAGAGGTAATTGGAGTAGTCGATTCGGTTACGTTATGGCTGCTGCAGGATTTTCCATTGGACTTGGGAATATATGGAGATTTCCATATTTGGTAGGTACAATGGGTGGTGGAGCATTCGTGTTAGTTTATGCTGTAATTTGTATCATCATAGGAATACCACTATTTTTTATGGAAGTGTCGCTTGGCCGTAAAGCGCAGCTCAATCCGGTTCAAGGAATGAGAAGTTTGACCAAAAAAGGAAGTCCTTGGGTTTCTTTCGGTTGGCTGGGTGTACTTTCCGCATTCTTGATTTTAACTTACTATTTTCAAATTATGGGTTGGATTATATCCTATCTTATCAAGATGGTAAGCGGACAATTGGGCGGTCTTGACCAAGCTCAGTCTGCACAAGTTTTCCAAGACTTTATGAACAATCCGACTCAACTGGCAATCTTTATGATCATAGCGATTGTCATCGTCGGTGTCATTTCGTCATTGGGACTCAATGCCGGATTGGAAAAAGCTTGCTCGTTTATGATGCCGGCTCTGTTTATAATGATTGTACTGATAGCGATTCGCTCGCTTACTTTACCGGGGGCGATGGAAGGTCTAAAATGGTATTTGAGCGTCGACTTCTCCAAAATAACACCGGAAGTTTTCTTGCGAGCTCTGGGACAATGTTTCTTCTCTATCGGTATTGCGAGTGGGGGAGGATTTATCTACGGTAGTTACTTGAAAAAAGACAGTAATATTCCGGAAGACGCACTGATGATTATCGGATTTGATACCGTTGCGGCTCTCATTGCGGGACTTATGATATTCCCGGCGATATTTGCGCTTGGTATGAAGACGGATTCCGGTCCGAGCTTGCTGTTTGTAACTATGTCCCATCTGTTTACTAAAATTCCGATGGGTAGATTGTTCGGTTCGATGTTCTTCTTGTTGCTTTTCTTTGCGGCATTGACTTCCGCATTGGGATATTTGGAACCAATCATCGTGACATTGTCCGAGCTTGCTAAAAAGGATCGTAAGAAGAGTGTATGGATTGCTTTGGTGGCAATTTTCATCGTAGGATTCCCGGGAGTTCTTTCAAACAGTTATTCGGGCGGAATGCAGATTATGGGCAAATCAATTTTTGACTTTGCCGATTTCTTATCCGGCGATGTAATGATGCCGCTTGGCGCTATCGTACTTGCGATGTACACCGTATTTATTTGGAAGTTCAAGGGCTTCAAAGAAGATGTGAATGTCGGTGCAACCAAACTTAAAATTACTAATGCGTGGATGCCGGTTGTGAATGTGCTTATACCAATCGTACTTGTGATTATCCTTCTAAGAGGTTTAGGTATTTTTGGATAGCATAATCGGATTGCCTAGGGCAAATTGAATCAGCAAACACATATAAGCAAACTCCATAAGTGAACGCGATGGCCGCTTGTTTCGACAGGTGGCCATCGTGTTTTTTGCAGTTTTGAAGAATTGGAATTGGATTCGGAAGCTGACGGTTTTAAAATACCTCTATATAATTAAGGAAAAAATACAAAATGTAAAACTTTCCATAAAGATTTTGAATTGAGATAGAAATTCGTATATCCGTTTGCTATCCTTATTCTTGAATGTCGGTTATAATTCGAAATTTGAAGTTGCGTTTTGAATTTGTGATTTTGATTTTCGATTGCGATTTAGGATTCAAAGTTTCATTATGGAATTTTTGTTGTTTGTTTTGGCTTTGCAGTTTTAATTTATAAATTTGGTGGAGTTACTTTTTCGTTGAAGTCATTTCTCTAAAATGGTATAATAGTAGCAACTTAGTTTAGGAGGTAGCTATGAGCACAGGAATATTGGTAGCCAGCTTTGGCACCAGCTATGAAGAAACGAGAATCAAATGCATTGAATCGATTGAGAATCTTGTGAAAGATAAATACGGAAAAGAAGTTTTTGAAAGAGCTTTCACATCCAATATTATCCGACGGAAGTTGAAGAAGCGTGATAACATGCATATTCATTCGCCGCAAGAAGGATTGGACGCGCTCAAGGAAAGAGGATTTGAAAAAATTGTCACCTTGTCTTTGCATATTTTGGACGGATTTGAATATGCAAAACTATCCCGTGAATACGGAGAGGTAGCAAAGCCTTTATTATACACACCGCAGGATTATACCCGATTGGCGAGCGACGAGGAGTTCAATAATTTGCGTGGCTGTGATGCACTTGTGTTCATGGGACATGGTTCCGAGCATGAGATTGCAGACAAGGCATATACGACCTTGCAGGATGAATACAAGCGTTTGGGAAAAAACAATATTTACATCGGAACGGTGGAAGGACGCACGACCTTGGATGATATCGTTGAAGAATTGAAAGGGAAAGGGTATAAAACCATCTTGTTGAAACCTTTTATGATTGTCGCGGGTGACCATGCGCAAAATGATATGGCGTCGGACGAGGATGATTCTTGGAAAACCGTTCTGAGCGAGCAGGGCTACGATGTGAAAATCGACATGAGCGGTATGGGGGAATACAAAGTTGTGCAAGATATGTTTATGGAAAAATTAGCGGAAGCTTTGGCAAAATAAAAGTGAAGGGGCGTGAGAAATCATGCTCTTTTTTGTCTAAATTTGTTTTAGCGCTTGCAAGCGGACGCCTTGTTTGTTACAATACTAAAAACAAATGTATGCGTTTTAAAAACAATTGGGATTTGTAAAGATTATAACATGAGAAGATATCAAGTTCCCGGTTGGTTCGGATTTGGAGAAGGTGGTGCAAAATGAATATAGGAACGGTCAATCAAATCATATATCACAGTACGAGGGATAAGAATCTGAAATCCGGTGGAGCGGAAGCGATTTTGCAAGGAATTGCGGGGGACGGCGGCTTGTTCGTGCCGAGCTGCTTTGTTAATCGCAGCGATTTGATTGGTAAATCGTTGCCGTATCATCAGCTTTGCAAGGAAATCCTGTCCACTTTTTTTTCGGAATTGGAGCTGGGCGATGCAATTGAAAAAGCATATCGGAGTTTCTCGGTGCAAAGCAACGCCGTCATCAACAAAGTGGGAGATAACTTTATATTGGAGCTCTTTCATGGGCCGACCTGTGCATTTAAGGATTTTGCATTACAAGTTTTGCCGATTTTGATTCAAAAATCCAAAGAGAAATTGGGGGTTTGTAACAAAACTTTGATTTTGACAGCAACATCCGGCGATACCGGAAAGGCGGCGCTGGAAGGTTTTACCGATGTCAAAGGAATCGACATCATCGTTATCTATCCGATGGACGGTGTCAGTGAAATGCAAAAAAGCCAAATGCTGACGCATCGCGGAAATAATGTGCTGGTTCTCGGAATCGACGGAAATTTTGACGATGCACAAAGGGCGGTCAAATCCGCTTTTTTAAATCGGGAACTCAAAGGCAAACTGTCCGATTCGGAGGTGGAATTTTCCTCGGCGAATTCCATCAATATTGGACGGCTGATTCCACAAATCGCCTATTACTTTTTCGCCTACAACGAGTTGATGCGTCTTAGAGAAATCGAATTCGGAGAAAAAATCAGTTTTACCGTGCCGACCGGAAACTTTGGCGACATATTGGCAGGCTATTATGCGAAAAAAATGGGTTTGCCGATTGAGCAATTGGTCTGCGCGTCCAATGAAAACAAGGTACTTAAAGAATTTTTTGAAACGGGAATCTATGACCGTCGTCGTGCGCTCATCAAGACCGATTCACCATCGATGGATATTGTGATATCCAGTAACTTGGAGCGTCTACTCTTTCATGTTTTGGGGGATGATTCGGCGGTTCGGTTCTATATGAAATCTTTGGATGAACAGGGCTATTACGAGCTTAGCGAAGAACATAAAAAAATATTTCAATCATGCGGCATCATCGGTGGTTACTGCAAACGCCATCAATCGCATGAACAGATTAAATCCGTTTTTGAGATGCAGGATTATCTGATGGATACGCATACGGCGGTTGCGTGGTTCGTCATGCAAAATTTTCGGGGAGCGAACAAAATGGTCGTGCTGTCAACGGCATCGCCATATAAATTTTCGCCGTCGGTTTGCGATGCGCTTGGGATAGCATATATTTCCGAAGAGGATGCGATGGAAAAACTGCATCAAAAAACCGGTAAAGAGATACCGAAGCCTTTGTCTGATGTACTGGGCAAGGATCTGATTCATAGGAAGGAAATTCATCCGAATCATCTTGACTGTGAAATCGAAAGTTTTGTTAAAAATAAGAAATTTACTATTCGAGTGCCGGCGACGAGTGCCAATATTGGTGCGGGTTTTGATGTAATCGGAGCAGCGCTGAATTTGTATACAAAATTTGAAGTTAGCGTTTTTTCCCTTAACAAAAAGAATGAACTTGACGACATAGATTTAGAAATCGAAGGTGCAAATGAGGCGTGGAACAATAGAAATAATTTGTTCTACCGAGCCTATGAAAAAACGGAGAGCATTATTCAAAGCGGCATTATACCGAAGAAAATGTACATCCGAATTCAAAGCGATATTCCGATGAGTCGAGGGCTGGGAAGCTCTTCCGCATTTATTGTTGCCGGCGTCATGAGCGCCTTCGAATTATCAGGTAGAAACTATTCCCGAGAGGATATTCTCCAAATCGCAACTCAAATTGAGGGTCATCCAGATAATGTTGCGCCTGCGATATACGGAGGCTTGCGTGCATCCATGCAAAAAGACGAAAAGGCCTTTTCGATGCCGCTGAGCATTCACGACGATTTATCTTGGATCGCCCTCGTTCCGAAAGAGCAATTTTCGACACAAAAAGCGCGCGAAGTGTTGCCTGAAAAAGTTTCACTTCAAGATGCGGTATTCAACATCTCTCGCACGGCGATGCTGATTGCGGCATTTCAAAATCGAGATTACTCGATGCTGAAAGATGTGCTCGATGACAGATTGCATCAGAATTACCGTAAAGATGCACTTGCGGTCATCAGTGAAATCTTTGAGCGAGCGAAAGATTTGCGAGGAGTTTATTTGAGCGGAGCGGGCTCGACCGTTATGATTTTAGGTGAAGAATTGGAAAAAATACAATCCTTATTTGAAGATATGGATGTAAAAATTTTGGATTTGAAACTCGATTTTGTCGGTGCAATTGTTTTTAGTGAAAAAATAGATTGAAAACAAATAATTAGTAAAAAAGCGTTTCAAAACAATTTATTTCTTATCCTTTATATGTTATAATAGGCTCAGGGATTAGGTTTACAATATTCATTATAGGAGATCGATTGTGGGAAAAAAGGATCAGAACTTAGTAAAAATACAAACCTTTGGTTTTTTTGATATATTCATTGGGAATGAATCGGTAATAAAAAGCTTTGGAAGTAGCAAAAAAACCTTGTCGCTGTTCAAATTCTTCGTGACGATGGTCGGGGAAAAATTGCCGACGCACAAGATTATGGAGGCGAGCTTTAGCGAATACAATTATTCGGACCCCGGCAATACATTGAGGGGACATATTCATCGCTTGCGAACGGTACTCAACAATTTAAACAAAAAAGTCGGAATGAAAGTGTTTAGTATTGACTATGTAGCGGATTACTATATTTTTACGACAGGTAAGAATTGCTCTATTGACTTTCTGGACTTTCTTTCGATTGTGAAAGAAGAAGCGACGCTCGATACGCAGGAAGGGCGTAATCGATATGAGAAACTAAAAGCGATTTATCGCGGAAGTTTCTTGGAAGACTCCGAAGCTTTGGAATGGACAAATCTTTTCCGGTTGGATTTTCATAAAAGATTTTCCCGCTATGTGAACAGTATTTTGCAAGGCATGTATTCCGCAAAAGAATACAACGAAATTCTGGTGGAAGCGGATTCCGTCATGAGCAGGATGTTTTATGAGGAAGATTTTCAGGAAATCTATCTGAAGGCTTTAATTTCCTTGGACAAAGCGCAGGAGGCAATTGACCATTTTGCCTATATGACTCGTCGCTATCAAAATGAGAAAGGTGCTCCGCCATCCGAGCGACTCGGCATCTTAATCAAGAGATTGCAGGAAGTTACCGAGAATACGAGCAGTACGGATTTCTTTACGATTGAGAAAAAGGTTCGTCAAACGGAAACAGGCTCGAACAACGGTGTGTTTATTTCTTCGAAAGATTTTTTCATGGACTTATACCGATTGGAAATTCGTCGCAAAAAGCGTCATGATAATCGGATTACTTCCGTCGGAATCGTCAACATCGCAACCGCGGATTTTCGGGACATGCGTCGAGAGGAGATTCGACAAGTACAATCGAGAATAACCGATTTGATATCCAGAACGATTCGTGCGCAGGATGTAATGACGGTACTCAACGACAGCCAGATTGCATTTATGCTCTTCGATGCGCTTGATACAACGGTGGTGGATGTCGATGAGCGAATGAAGCCGGAGCTGGATGAGATAAAAAAAGAATACAGCTTGGTAATTACAATCAGCTACAAGACAATTACCGCAGGCAATGAATTTTCAAAAGAACTTACATTATAGTTCAATATAATAAGGAAGAAAGGGTATCGAATGAGCCCTCAAGAACCGGATTTAAGCGAGATGGTTTCGGCCGTCTCGTTTTTTTATCCTTGGAAGCGAAATTCGTTCTTTTCTCCAATTTTGTGCATAAAAAACAGCAGGTCACTGCTGTTTTCAAATGGGAAAATTTTTTCAATTGTTTTCCAAAAATTATTCAGTTGTTTCAATAGCTTTTATAAGCTGGCGGAAAAATTCGGTCTAAATCTCGCCATCATCCAACAAATCAAAAGTTGCGGTATCCGCTTTCAATTTGTAAATTACATCTTTCCGTTCTACGACAATAGTCGCTTTTTTTGCAAGTGCCTCATCCTTTCGAATATTCTCGAGCAATTCTTTGGCGGGGTTGATTGCAAAAGGCTTGCCGACACTTCTTAGCATCGTGAAGTCGCCATTGGTATCACCGTAAGCATAGCTGTTTTCCAAATCGATCTGATGTTCTTCCACCAGCTTGTCGATGGTTTTGAGCTTGCTGACCGAATCCCACATCGGAACGATTTCGCCGGTAAACACGCCATTTTGGAAAATATATTTAGAACCCATATAGATATCGGCCTTCCAAATTTTTGCCATCTGTTTCACTAAAAAGTCGGGGCTTCCCGAAATAAAAATAACCAAATGACCGAGGTCGCGATGTTTTTGGATTCTATCCTTTGTAAAGCGATACACTTCATCCGCGCGATTACGAATCGTGTGTCGAGCGGTAAACATGATGTCTCCGTACGAAACACCTTGCAGACCTTCGCGATAGGCATTGGAGATGTCATCCAGAAAATCATCGTAATTCACGCGTCGTTTGTGCCAGCGCTCTTCTGAAAAATTGATATTCTGCCCCCATTCAAAATCATCCATCACTCCGAACTCACGCATTATACGAAAATGTGCAATCATCAATGAATCTCGAAAGATGGTTCCGTCAATATCAAAAAAAGCAGCGATTTGTTTGCTCATAAATACCTCCGTTTATCCTTTTGAATATATTACCACAAAATTCAATATCAAGCTACAAAAAGCAAAAATCCGCAAAAGTGATTGTGGAAAACTTTTAAAAAATAAGGTCATGATTATAGCGCTGATTTTGTTTAAAAAAAGCAGTTGAGATTTCGTTGGTTTCACACAGAAAAAT
>JBGZSM010000102.1:0-39300 GCA_041853585.1 Filifactoraceae bacterium | reverse complement strand
TAGTTTAACGGGAACAGGAACAGACAATAGTAAGTTCAAGATGGAGAATAAGAATGAATTAAAGGTTAATGGAACTAAGCTAACTCAAACAGATTATAATTTAACAGTAACAGCAACTTTTGCAGGATACACAACAGCAGAGTTCCCGGTAACACTGAATGTAGCACCACCGGCGGTAATTGAAGAATCCAATATTATCCAACTTGATTTTGGAAAAGAGTTAGAGAGTATCCGAATGCCGGGAATAGGCGGAAATAAAGAAGAAATCAAAAATGAAGGACTTTCGGTATCGGGTATTGAAGGTGTTGAAATTACTGAGTTAATATCAGAAGGTACAAAAGTTACAATAAAATTGAATAAAAAAATTGATAAAAAGAGTGCTTTGACTTTAACTTATAACCCGATTGAAGAATACCTGATAAGATATAAAGATACAAAATTTGAAGGCAAAATTGATTATACCGGAGTAATTGAAAATAGTGACAACAAGCATGATAAATATTTAGCAGATTTAGTATTAAATTTTGATGAAAAAATAGCACCAATCCAAACAAATGAAAAAATGTTTGACATAGCTTCTGAAGGAGTAACAATAAAACTTATTACAGTTCCAGAGAGAGGCTCAAAACAACTGGTTATAAAATTAGAAAGCAAAACAAAAGCTTTTGTAAATGATTCTCGAATAAAAGTGAAATATGCACCGACTCAAAGTGACTTTGTTATACGAAAATATGGAGAAAAGATTTCTGCATTTCAAATAGAGAGTGTAAAGATTGGGGAAGAAGCATCAGATGTGAATGTTGTTCCTGCACCGAAAGCGGATAATTCTTCTCGAGGATTCAGCGGCGGTCGTTCATCGGTAAGACCGAATACACCGGAGAGAAAATCCGACGACAAAAAAGATATCAAGCCGGGAAATGAGCTACCTCCAATCAAACCGGACAGCAAAGTTTCAACAAAACTGACTATCGGCGAAATGAAATATACCGTAGTAGTTGACGGAATGGTTGTTGAGAGAACGATGGATGTTGCACCGATGGTACACATGGGCAGAACCGTTCTTCCGGCAAGAATGATTTCCGAAATCTTAGGGGTCGAAGTAAAATATGAGCCGGCAACAAGAACTGCAAACTTTATGTATGGCGAAGAAAAAGTTCAGCTTACCCTCGGACAAAAATTCATGCTTGTGAACGGTAAGTCGATGCCATTGACAGCAGATATTTTGAATGTAAACGGAAGAATTTTGCTTCCACTTACCGATATTCAAAAAGCATTTGCAGAGCTTGGTCTAAAAGCAAAAGTGGATTGGGATGCCGATACAAAATCCGTAACGGTGGACAAGTAACGATTGGCTTCTTGCGATTATTCCAAATGATTTGCTCATCAATGATAGATTGCAAATGAAATCGAAAGACGGAATTAAAAACAGGCAATGATTATTTGATTTAGCAAAAGTCAATCCGAATCAAAATTTCAAATTGAATCGGAGTGAGCAATATCGGAAATAAATTTGGGCGATGTGTTTTGGAAACAAAGAATAAACAAAAGTCCAAAGAATGATTAAGCAAGCTTACTAAAAACTTTTATAAACAAAGCGTTGAACAAATGCGACAAAAGGGAGGGTAACCTCTCTTTTTGTTTGGCAAAAAAAGCGGGGAAGGATTTTTCACAAAAATATATTTGGAGAGGCTCAATAATTCGCTATATAATAGGAAGTGATTTTTTCATCGTTTGACTAAAAATGACAAATCCGACTAAAATATGCGGAGCCTAAAGAGAGAAAGCATATCGAATTTTCGAGTGGGAAGTGATTTTCTTCTGGAAGTCTGTATCTTACAGAAATAATACTTGGCGAATAAAATGGGATTTGCAATATTGCCTTCGATATTTTTGAGAGAGTCCCAATTTTTTTTTGAAATTTTTATTAAAAGTATAAAGTATCGTCGGCGACCGCCGATATATTGTTGTAAAACAAAATACATAGATTATATCGGGTAGGAGTTTTGAGCATTGACAACAGATGTAAGATATGTAGGAAATGTAAACAACAATTTCAAGGAGGAAAATGAAATGAACAGATTCAAAAAAACGATAGCATTGACCGCAGCTTGTGTGATTGCGGCAACTACTGTAAATGTAGGCTCAGTGGCTGGAAATGATGTGCCGAAAGTAAAATTGGGAAGCATCGTAGCTTCAGCGGATGAAATCGGATACAAACTGGAGGCAAATGGGTTATCACTCAAAGAGACAACAACGGAGATTAAGATTATATTCGCAAGTGCAATCACAGAAGAACTCACAAGAGACAAAATTACTCTTGATGGGGCTGAACTTGCTGATGGAGATGATGCTATTACAGTATCAGGAACAGAAAATAAGGTTAAAATTCTAAAGTTAAAATCTATCTCAAAGAAAGATGGAGAGACTGTAAATGTTAAAATCGATCAGTTAGGAGATAACACCTTTTCAAGTAATGGAGTAGATGTTAAGGTAAATGTTGAAACTGAACTCGAAAGCGTAACTGCAAGTGCCTTACCGTTGACAGGTAAAAAAGCTGAAGATACATCAAAGACTATTACAATTGAATTAGATGGAAAGACGGTTTTAGCTGGAGTTGGAAAATCAGGATTCGTAGTTGAAAGAACACTTGACAACAAGAGCATTGAATCTGTAGCCGAAAAGAATGGGAAAGTTGAAATCAAGCTTGCTCGAAATATTGAAGCTAATGAAGTTGTAAGTGTAACTTATGATGCAGGAGAAGCTAAACAGACTGAAAGGTTAAAAGTAACTGGGGACAAACTTGTTCAAGGATTTACAGTAAATGTTGCAAACAATGTAGAAGCATCTGACAACCATGAGGTAAAGGAGATCAAACCTCTTGACGGCGAAAAAGATAAGACTACAACTACTAAGTTGGAAGTGAAGTTTAATGAGACAACGGGTGAAGAATTGAAAGCAACAGACTTTGTTCTTGATGGAGCAAAGGTTAGCAAAGCGACTGTAAAAGAAAACTCAGAAAACAAAATTTATATTCTTGAAATTACAGATGTTACCAAAGTATCGCAGAAGCTTTCTACTAAGAAAATAGATACAGCATTTACAGGTGTGACCGTGTTTGATTTGCATATGAAACCGATTCCATCAACAGGTGGTGGCGGTGGTCGCTCATCGGTAAGACCGGATTCATCCACGCCGGCGAACAAAGAAGACGCTAAAAAAGACGAAATGAAAAACGAGCCGAAGAAGGATGAAATGAAAAAAGATGAAGTGAGCAATGCGACATCAACAGACAAAGTTTCAACCAAATTGGTTATCGGACAAAAAACCTATACGGCAATGGTAAACGGACAAGCGGTTGAGAAGACGATGGATGTTGCGCCGATGGTTCATCAAGGAAGAACGGTTCTTCCGGCAAGAATGATTTCCGAGTTGCTCGGCGTGGATGTGAAGTTTGACCAAAAATCAAAAACGGCAAACTTTATGTATGGCGAAGCGAAAGTACAGCTTACTCTCGGACAAAAGTTTATGTTGGTGAACGGAGAAAAAGTTGCATTGAGCGCAGACATCTTGAACAAAGACGGAAGAATTCTGCTTCCGGTAACGGACATCCAAAAAGCATTTGCAAAACTTGGACTTACAGCAAATGTATCATGGGATGCGGCAACCAAATCCGTAACGATTGAAAAGTAATCGGATAGAATATAGGATTTCAATTTGCAGATGACAATTTGAAAAACGAAATTTGGATAGAATTTTGGATTTGAATTTACAAACGACGATTTGAAAATAAAAATCGAAATTCGGATCTTGATATCCGATTCCAATATTGAAACCCTGACATTTCCGATTCGGATGTTCGGATTGAAAATGTCGAACTGAAAATGTAAGCACATCTTACCACAAATTTTCATAAATCTCAGCGTTGAAAAACGCGACAAAAGGAGAGGGCAACCTCTCTTTTTGTTTGTCCATTTTTGAGATTTCATCATGTTGCAAGACTTTGTAATATTACAAAAAGCAGAGCAATCGACTGATTATAAAAATCGGTTGACAGCGGTAGATTTTTTGAATGCCTAATCATATTCAATAGACGATTTTAAAAATCGTTGATATACTGGAGAGCGGCAAACAAGAAAAATTCTTGTATCAGATTTCAGGAGGAACAACGATGAGAAGATTGAGAAGAAAGATGGCGTTGGTAGCGGCTTGTGTGCTGGCGTCGGTGGCTGTCCATGCAAGCGATGTAAATGCTTACGCGGATGGAGAAATGCTAAGCAAGATGGCGGAGAGTCCGCTCACACAGAGCGAGGAAGTCGAAAAGAATTCGGCAGAGTCACAAAATTTCCAAACTGCAGCGCAGGCGAATGTTACGAAAAAAGTAGAACCGTATTTTTCGGTTGCGGACGGTTTGCGACGAGATGTAATTTATTTGGTTTTTAAGAGAGATGACAAGATTAAAGCATTGGAGCAGGAGTCTTTTAAAGGATTTCGAGTTCAGGGTGTAAATGGAATCAATATTGTCCGCTCGTTGCTGATTGAGAAGTTTGGTACTGTTCAGTTGACATTTTTTTTGGACGGAGATATTTCCGCTAAGGCAAAAAATATCAAATTGGTGTATGAGCCCAATTTAATCTCCAATCCGGAGGCACTTTTGAAAATTGAGGAAAAAGGGGAGCTGTTTCCTTTAGAAGGATTTGAGGTCAAGGTGAACAATCAGTTGGATCCGGGGGAGTCGCTTCGTGTAGAGAGCGTGAAAGTTGACGGGAAAAAAGCTGAAACGACAACCAGTCGCATTGAGATAAAATTTTCTTCCACACCGAAAGTTGTGCTCAAGGCAAAAGATTTTGAGTTGAGCAATGCAACGGTTACGGATGCGCAAGTAAAATCGCCTTCGGAAAAAAATATCTATATTCTTCAAATTGCGGATGTAAAAAGCGTTAATCAAACACTTTCTACTAAAAAAGTAGATTATGAGTTTGTCGGAGAATTGAATTTTCAAGTCCATGTCAAAGAAATGAAAAAAGACAATTCGAAGAACGACCAAGATAAGAAAAATGAAAATAAAGCGGAGAGAAGCGGTGGCGGTGGTCGCTCGTCGGTAAGACCGGATTCATCCGCTCCGGCGAAAAAGGAAGATGCTAAAAAAGACGAAATGAAAAACGAGCCGAAGAAGAATGGAATGAAAAAAGATGAAGTGAACAATGCGACATCAACAGACAAAGTTTCAACCAAGTTGGTTATCGGACAAAAAACCTATACGGCAATGGTAAACGGACAAGCGGTTGAAAAGACGATGGATGTTGCGCCGATGGTTCATCAAGGCAGAACGGTTCTTCCGGCAAGAATGATTTCCGAGTTGCTCGGCGTGGATGTGAAGTTTGACCAAAAATCAAAAACGGCAAACTTTATGTATGGCGAAGCGAAAGTACAGCTTACTCTCGGACAAAAGTTTATGTTGGTAAACGGTGAAAAAGCTGCATTGAGCGCAGACATCTTGAACAAAGACGGAAGAATTCTGCTTCCGGTAACGGACATCCAAAAAGCATTTGCAAAACTTGGACTTACAGCAAATGTATCATGGGATGCGGATACAAAATCTGTAACTGTGAACAAGTAGTTCAAGATAAAATTTGTAGGAAAAAAATGCAAACACATCTTACCACAAATTTTCATAAATCTCAGCGTTGAAAAACGCGACAAAAGGGAGGGCAACCTCTCTTTTTTTATTAAAACTTTCTTACGAAAAAATGAAGAATTTGATTTTTGATTGAAAGTTTGGCGAATGAATGTTAGAATTAACCAACGGGGTGGTAGTTTATGGAATTTGGAGAAGTTATTCAAAGGAAAGAGGTGTATTATGAGAAAGTCAAAAGGTATGATGAGTAAAATTTTTGCAACGGCGATGGCGGGTCTGTTGCTGTTTTCTTCCACGATGTTTTCGGAAGCTGCGGGTGTAGAAGGTTCGTCGCTTGGTCAATCGAAGGATAAGCAGGTTTATTCCACGATTGCTAAAAAGAATGTGAAGAATACGAAGAAGAAAACAACAAAGACAAATAAGAATACCAAGCCGGCGCAGGTAAAGAAAATCAAGCGTATCAATCCAACTTTTCATGTAAATGCGGTGGATGCGAAAATTGAATTTATATTGAAAGAAGAAGGCACACCGGTGAAGGTGGCTTATGATAAAAAAGCGCATATTGTAACATTGTCGGACAGCAAGTATGGTGCGAAAATTAGTATTGCACCGGTTTCGATGAATACTAAAAATTCGACGATTAAAATTTATGTGCCGAATGAGATGTGGTCGAAGGTTTCTTTGAACATGGCTCAATCGGATATGGTTTGCCAAAATATTTTTAAGTCGGGCGGTATGACGGTTAATTTTGATCAGAGTAACACGACATTGGCTTTTGCAAAGGGATATAATGCCAATATGGAACTGAATATGAATCTAAGTAAGGTAGATGTTTCGGTGCCGGATAATTTTTCAAAGGAAGTTGATGTCAACTCGAATCAAACGGATTTGAAATTGGTGTTGCCGGAGACTTTTGCCGGAAATTTTGAAGGGAAAAGTTCAATATCGAATATCGACTTTGCGCTGGCAGGAGGATATCGGAATTCGGATGTAAAAATCAGCGTACTTGAAGGTCAAGTGGCGGTGCCTGAGTATTTCAGTTCGGCGTTGACCGGATATGAGCATTCGGCAGACAATGAGAAAAATACGATTGTATGGACGATTGACCCGGCAAGCGTTGTAAATTTTGCTTCATAGTATTATAAAGGAAAAAACTCTAAAAATTTTGCAATGGCTTGGAAAAAACAAACTTAGGATTGTTTCGAGCGATATATAATAGAAGAAATACAAAAGACTCCGTGATGAAATCTTCATCGTCGGAGTCTTTTTTTGCAGTGATTAAAAATCTGAAAAAATTATAGAAAAGAAAAATGCTTATTTACAAAAATAAAATATATGATAGAATAAAATGAGAAATTATTATATTTGCTGTGCTGAATTTAAGAAAACAGCAGCAAAAGGGATTGCTTATCTGCATGAAAAATGTCAAGAAGACCTGATTTTGAAAATGCGGCATCATTGCAGTAAAGGAATCGACAAAAATACAGTTTTACAGAAATTTTTATTCATTGCCCGTTGCTCTGAGGTTGATATGGTATGCAGATACAAAGTTACGCGATGGGATTCAAAAAAAAGATGATAAAAAAGGGGGATTATGGAAACAATAATTTTTGTCTTGGCTCTTGCAGTGCTTTTCTTTTTGATTGGACTTGTATTTTACGCAGGATTTTCGGGTTTTAAATTTGTGATGTTTTATTTTGATAGGTTCAGTGTATTTGTTTTGACATGGTATAATGTTCATTTTAAATTTTCTCTTAAAATTTCTTCGGGCAAAGCGGTTTATTTTTGGGATATCCTTTTTTCGGTGTTAGCAGTTATTATTTATTCGGCCATCTTTAATAGGCTTTGTAGAAAGTTTACCATCTTGGGTAAGATTTTCAACTTTATAATTTCTCTTATCGGGACATGGTTTGCTTATTATACTTTAGCAAGTATATTTTTCCCGACAGCAACTACTTATTTTATACCGTTGTTGAATAACCAAATCGCAAATGAACTTCTCAATTATGCATTATTACTGATTCCGACTTTTATTGTGTTCTCCAAACGAGAAGAGGCTATAATGGAGTTTTTTGAAGGAGAAGGTTCTAGCGATATCTTTGATTAGGGTTACAATTCAGGTCAGGAAAGAATGTCCGGTGCATCGATGGATGATGACAGCGCACGACAAAAAAGACTCCATGATGAAATCTTCATCGTCGGAGTCTTTTTAATTTATTTTATTATATCGATGCCCATATATTTTCGGAGCACTTCCGGAATGACAACGGAGCCGTCGGCTTGCTGATAGTTTTCGAGTATCGCCGCTACGGTTCGTCCGATGGCAACGCCGGAGCCGTTGAGTGTGTGGACGAATTCCGGTTTTTCGCCTTTGCCTCGTCGGAATCTTATATTTGCTCGTCTTGCTTGGAAATCTTCAAAGTTTGAGCAAGAGGAAATTTCGACATAGCGATTGTAGCTTGGCATCCAAACTTCGAGGTCGTATTTGAATGCGGCGGTGAATCCGAGGTCGCCGGATGAGATTTTGACTACGCGGTACGGCAATCCGAGAAGCTGCAGCACTTTTTCGGCATCGGCGGTCAGACTTTCAAGCTCGGCGTAAGAATCTTCAGGCTTGGTAAATTTGACAAGCTCAACTTTTTGGAATTGGTGTTGTCGAATCAGTCCTCTCGTGTCGCGTCCAGCAGAGCCGGCTTCGGCGCGGAAGCATGGTGTGTATGCGCAGTATTTGATGGTAAGTTCATCGGCGTCTATAATTTCGTCACGATGGATATTGGTGACGGGTACTTCGGCAGTCGGCACGAGGAAGTATTCGAGTTCTTCCAATTTGAACATATCTTCGGCAAATTTCGGAAGCTGTCCGGTGCCGATGAAGCTTTGACGATTAGCGATGAACGGCGGCAATACTTCGGTGTAGCCATGCACCTCGGTATGTGTGTCTAAAAAGAAATTCATCAGGGAGCGCTCGAGTTTCGCTCCGTATTTTTTGTAGAGCGTAAATCTTGCGCCGGTAATTTTTCCTGCGGTTTCAAAGTCCAATATATTAAGGTCGGTTCCGATATCCCAATGTGCTTTCGGCTCGAAGTCGAATTTGGGCGGTTCTTGCCAGCGTCGGATTTCAACATTGTCTTCGTCGCTGTCGCCTTTCGGGACATTCGGATTCGGGACATTTGGAATTTGCAACATTTTTTCACGCAATTCGTTTTCGACGGCTTTGACTTCGTTATCGAGCGTGCCGATTTGGTCGGAGAGTTTTTTCAGCTCCGCCATCAGCTCGGTGGTGTCTTTGCCTTCTTTTTTGTATTGTGGAATTTGTTTTGATTTTACATTGGATTCGTTTTTGAGAACTTCCACTTTTTGCAAAAGCTCAATTCTCTTATCGTCGAGCGTGACCACTTCGTCGAGTGAAAAATCTTTTTCGCCACGCATATCCATGAGGGATTTGATTTCGCTGAGATTTTGTTTGATTCGTTTGATGTCTAACATAAGTCCTCCTATCTATAAAAAAAAGTTCCCCATCCGATAGGACGAGGAACGCGGTACCACCTAAATTCAGCCGAAGCTCTCAAAGGTTATAACGGAACCACCGTACAGGTTTGCCTGTATGCTCCGGGGTAGATTCAGCTGCTATTCTACAGATTTGCACCGACCATCTGCTCTCTAAAAGAAATCACAACCTATAGTCCCCTTCATCGCTTTTTGTTATATTACCACCCGAGCGCTCGACTGTCAAGTTTTTGTAAAAAAATTCTCGTTTGGATTTTGAAATCGGATTTTTAATTTGAAATCGTGCTTTCGTTTTTTATTTTAATTTGGAATCGACAGCTTGATTTTGAATTTCAAATTTCGTTTTGAATTTGCATTGTGGATTTCGCATTTTGTTTTGGATTTGAAACTCTGATTTTTGATTTCAATTCCTGTTTCGATTTCCATTTTGAATTTGCTTTTTGATTTCTACTTTCCGATTCCGAATTGTTCGGTATCCACCCAATCCATCGACAGAATCGACCAGAAATCTTCGGCGAGTCCGTCCAGCACATAGTCATAAGGCAGCCAGCCGTAGCCTTCTTCGCCCCAACGAGTTCCCCATGAATTTCGAATGAGCAGTGCGCCGGTGGTTTCGGTGCCGCAGCGGGTGTTTTTGATTTTCTTTTTGTCATCGTATCCGACGGCGGCAACGGCATGTCCCCATTCCGCACTTTCATTTTTGCATGGATAGGGAATCGCGCCGGGCGTATCCGAATCTTCAAAGGATGGGAAAACATAAAAGCCGAACATTGACGGGATTCCTGCTGCCAAATATTTTTTGACGGTGTCCAGCACTTCTTTTTTGCTTTGCTTTTTACCGAGCGGGTCGTGGCAGAAGTAGTTGAGCGTCGTGTAATTGTTTGCCATCGCATACAAAAAACTGTCGGGTTCGTCATCCCAATTCGGATTGACATTTTTGCCGTCCAATGTGTAAGGGAAGTATTTTTCGTCGGGCACGCCGAAGAGTACGAGTGCACCCATCGTGGAGCGCAGCCACCCGCCCGAGTCGCCTTCGCTCATCATCAATTTGCGAGTCGCTTTGTAAACAAAGAGCCGCGAGCCTTCGATGTGCAAACCATGTGCGCGACGCTGAAAGTATTCGACGATTCCAACCGCCGCATTGGCGGTGCAGGAGCCTAAAGTGAGTTGGTCTTCAATGGGCGAGCACCATTCTCGAAGGTCAACCGATTTCGGTAGTTTAGCATCTTTCTTCGTATTTTTGATTCCAAGTTTCTTGCTCAATTCCACGATGGTGGGATGCTCGTCGGTGTAGTCTCGCATGTCGGGCAATGGCGGTAACCAACCGGTGCTGACGATGTCACCGGCTTTTTTGCCTTGTTTGAATCTTCTTGTGCTATACGCAGCGTACAAACTGCAACATTTTGGGTGCATATCGTATCCCTTTCTTACAATTTGATATCTTCTTTGCCTTCAATAATCAATCCGGCGGATTCGATGTTGGCAATCGGGTCGAATTTTCGAAGTTCACCGAAATCCAGTCCGGTAATTTGTTCAATTTGCGAAACGGGTACTTGATAGGTTTTGTATTCGCCGTAAGCAAATTCCAGATTGTCTATCATATTTTTTTGTGTTTGCAGATACGCGGTTGCGGAAAGCTTGCCGTCGGTTTTGACCATGACGACCACTTTCCAAAACTCTGCCGGGATTTTGTATTTTTTTCGATAAACCATGTCGTCGTCGCGGAAGACCGGTCCGGAGAATACGCTGACTTTGAGCGCATGAGTTTGTGCATTGTTGAGTACATAGTCTTCAAGCTCAAGCCAAATTTTTTGGTTGAGATTTTTGTGCTGCGGTGCCGAGTTGGTAAAATGGAATGTGTCGGCATTCGCTTGTTTTGCATCTTTTCCCCAATTCGGGTCTTTGCGTCGAACGAGATGACCGCGGTCCAAATCGTTTTTGCTGTAAACTTCGTTTCCGTATTGATATTTTTCTTCAATACGCGGGTCAAAGTTCCATGAGTCGCCGCTTCGTGCAATATTGACCGGTTGATTTCCGTCGATATTTACTGCGGTGAAGTACGCAAGTCCGCGCGATTTACGCATAACGATGGAGAAATGAACATAGTCGAGCACATAGTTTCCGTCTTTCATGCGGGTTGCATCTTCCTGCATCTCGGCGGAAAGCTGAGGAAGCGGCACGGCTTTGTCTAAAAATTTCGGATCGTAGCCGATGGCGCCGGGTTTTGTGTCAGGAGGCTCGGGTGTATCCGCGGTTTTATCTTTATCTTTTTTATCTTTCTTGTCTTTTTTATCCTTCTTATCCTTCTTATCTTTGTCCGGTTTATCTTTCTTATCTTTTTTAGTTTTGTTTTTTTCTGTTTCCGGCTCTTGCTTTGTCAAGTCCGGCAAAATCTCGTCGATTAGCGCCTTGGCGTCTGCATCCAGCGACGGATATTGTTTGGCGATATCTTGTGAAATCGAGCTGATTCGAACACCCTCGTTGGCAATCCATTCTCCTCTTTTATCCGGATGCGGAACGCCGGAGTGATGCAGCGCGACGAGAATCCATTGGTCGTTGAATACCGGAGAACCGGAAGAGCCGGGCTCGGTGTCGGTCAGATAATGGATGAAGTTGTCGAGCATATTGCTCACTTGATTTTCGCGCAGCGTGACGGATTTCGGCCCGCCGTTTGGATGTTGCACGATGGAAACATATTCTCCTTCCAGAATTTTGCCGGCTTGTTCTTTGAGCGGAATGAATCCGAAGTCGCTCAGATTTTTGCCGCCCGATGTGTTTTTTGCAACCGCGACCAAGGTGTAGTCGAGTTCTTCATTCGTGATGAACAAAGTCTCGGGGTCGAGTCGAAAATGGTAGGTCGGACAAGGCATAAAGTTTTCGTCGTCCTGATAGTTGAACTCGGCGATGCAGTTGAGTGCAACCGATTCGTTTTCAATGACATGGTTGTTGGTCATCAACACATCGTCGGATAGCAAAAATCCGGTGCCGTAGCCGACGATGTTGCCCTTGTTGTTTCGAATCGAAATTCGGCACACCGCTTCGCTGACACGAAGTCCCGTTTGCAGATAGGAAATCGGGAACAAATCGCTCTTGCCTAAAATTCGCTCCATGGCGATGCTGTCGTATTTTTTGAGTACATTTTGGCGAGCGCCGAACATTATCTGCTCGCTGTCGGGCTTGGCTTTTTTCTCTTTGCCCGATGTTTTCAAAAATCTTTCGAGTGCCTCTTGCTCAATTTTTGCCTTTTGCTCTGCAAAATTCTTGGTTTCATTTGTTTTTGGCTCTACAATTTCCTTGGACATAAAATCACTTCCTTTACTAAATCCATAAATCTGTAAACAACAAAGCGATTGAGATATGAATGTGTTTTTCGCCATAATTAAAAAGAAATTGTGCGAAAATTGCTTACAATAATTATACCTTATTAGTTGATTACTGTCGAGTGCGCTCAAATAATTTTCAGGAATAAATTTTGTCAGCTGAAATACGGAAATAAAAGCTACTTGGTAGAGCAACTCTTAATTTGATAGTAAATTGTAACCGTTTTGAAACGATTTTTCAAAAAATTAAAGGTATAATGACTTTAGATTGGGGAGTTTTTAAAAGGAGATGATTATGAAGAAGTACCAAGTTAGCATTTTACTTCTGGCAACAATGCTTGCCGGGAGCATGATATTCGCTTCGGCGGATGTGTCGCATTCTAAAAGTGCAGCTCAAGCGATGAAGCAGGCGCAGCATCAGGCGAAAAAATCCGCCAACTATTCGCAAACGAATTTGCAGATGCCGAATATGGAGGAAGCGGATAAGGTAAAGGTGCAAGGTGAGCGCATTTTCTTTTTGGACGGGAATTCCAAGAGGTTGTTGATTGTGCGAGCGAATGCCGGAAAGATGGAGTTGGAAAACAGCATCGTTTTTGACAAAGGATTCGTCGCGAAGGAAATTTTGGTAAAGGATAATCGTTTGGTTCTTGTGGGGGCGCTCCATCAACCGTCATCTAAAGTAAAGGTTCTGGTTTATGATATCGCATCCAAGACGCCGAAACTTCATCGTTCTTTTGAAGTAAATGGCGAAAGTCCGATGTATTCAAGCAGGGCATCCGCGCGCTTGCTCGGGAATCGCTTGATTATCGTTTCAGAATCGGGCGCAAATACGCCGAAGACTTTTGTGGATTCGGCTGTGTCAAACAAGGTGCAAAGTTTTAATATCGAAAAAAACAACGGAAGTAAAAAAGCACTGAGCTCGGCGCTGGTCATCAGCAGTCTGGATATTGCGGGAAATGAAAAAGCTCAGGTTTGGGCGATTGAAGGCTTGATGGATGAGATGTATATGTCAAAGAACCATCTTTATGTATATTACCCGTACTATGAAGCGGGAAATGAAAAGGAATCGGGCAATCAGTATATTCAATCGCCGAGAAAGTCCACGGCTGAAAAAGTGATTAAGAAATTCGATTTGTCCGGCGGAAATGCGCAATTCGTCGGCGAAGCTTATTTTACCGGCGAGCTTTACGGGCAGCTTGCGATGGATGAGCACGACGGATTCTTGCGCGTGATTTATGATGATTTCGTCGCGGGGCAGGCTCGTATGATGATTTTGGATAAACAGATGAAATTGCTCGGCAAGACGGATTTGCCGAAGAATCATTATGTCAAGGCGGTTCGTTTTGACAAGGAGCGATTCTATGTGTCCCTTTCGGCATCCGGAACAACGAGCGGCTCGAAGTTTTTTGTCTATGATATCAAAAATCCGAAAGAGCCGAAGCAGCTTGGCAATATGGATATGAAACAGATTGTCGGCTACATTCATCCGCTTGATAAAACGCATCTGTTGCTCTTAGCGGAGGAAGGTGTGAATGGGAAAGTCATGCAGAAAATAATGACGCTGGATGTGGCGCAAAATCCGAAGCTGTTGTCGAGTGCAAACGGACGAGAGCGTATGGAATATAAATTGGGAACGATGTTCAACATCAAGGAGCTTACGGTGCAAAATAATTCCGTTTTATTTGACGGAGCGATTTATGAAGTGGACAAGAATTATACGGTGAAGCAAAAAGCTCTGCTCCCGAATTTTGAAAACAATTCGCGTCTCGTAACGATGGGCGATTATGCGTATGCTTTGTCCAAAAATAAAGTTTCATCATATAAAATAAAGGATTTGAAATTGACAAATACGCTCAATATCGGAGCGAAATAATCGTATTTTTGACGAATGTCTTAAATAAATTTTCAGAGAAACTGCAAGGTTAGTCGATTTGAAATCGAAGGAGGTATTTATGAAAAAGATTAGAAAGGGGATATTGCTACTTGCATTGATGATGATTGCAAGCTCGCTGAATATTTTTGCGGAGCCGAAAAAATCCGATGTGATTACGGGTACGGTAAAAGTTACGCTGAAAAACGCAATATCCAAACCGGAAAAAGAATTTAATATTGTGGGCAAGGATAATAAAAAAGTGGTGTTCCTTGTCAATAAGCTGGATTCAAAAAACTATGTGCTTGCGCCTCTTTCTCAAAAAGGAGAGATGACGCTCAAGAGCAGCAATCCGAACAATGTTTTGTCCGTGAAGGAGTACAAAGGGGAAGTATTTGTGCAGACCAAGGAAAATATGGACAAAATCAAAGAAGTGTTAAAAGAATCCGGTTCGTACGGTGGAGCGAGTTTCCGTACTGCACCGCGCTCGGTGGAAGAATCCACCAATGATGCGGCAAAGAGTGCTCCGGGAGCAGCTCAAAAATCGGAATCTCCTGCAAAATCTTCTGAAACGAATGTGCAGGTCAAAGGTGTCGATGAGGCGGATATTGTCAAAGTGATTGGCGACAATATTTATTACATTGCCGAGAACAAAATTCACATTGCGAAAGCCAACAACGGCAAACTGTCTCAAATAACTACTTTGGATATCAAAGAAGGAATGTATGTTCGAGATATGTATGTGGACAAGGATCGTTTGGTCGTAATCGGAGCGCAGAGTCCGGCTATGAAATACTCAAAAGTGCAGCCGATTTCGAGCAATGAATTTGCTCGCGCCATCGTTTATGACATGAGCAATCCGAAGGCGCCGAAAGAGTATCGCAGTCTTTCACAAGAAGGTTATTATTCTTCTTCCAGAAAAATTGGCGACCAAATTTATCTGGTGACGGATGTTCATATAGGTAGTAATCCGGGTATGCCGGTATTCAGAGACTCGGCGGATTCGAATAAGGAGCAAAGAGAGCTATATGATAATTTGCGAATCTTCCCGCCATATATTACAAATTCGATTACGACCATCAGCAGCTTTTCCATCAACAACAAAAACAAAGCGGAACATATCAACTATGTCGGTGAAGCCGGCGATATGTATATGAACGAGAGCAGCTTGTATATCAGCTATATGAAGTACCGATATTTTCCGATTGTGTACAATCAGGAGAATGTTCAATCCACAAGCTCGCAATCGGGAAGCGATCAGACCATCACGGTAACCAAGCCGGATGAATTTTTGCCGAAAACCGTGATTAAAAAGTTTTCCGTCAAGAAGGGAAAAATCAATTATGTCGCTGAGGGGGAAATTATCGGACATCTTATCAATCAATTTGCGATGGACGAGAGCAACGGATTTTTCCGAGTGGCATATACAAAGGACGAATCGCTGGGCTCCGAGGTTGCGGTTTTTGACAACAAGATGCAGGAGGTTGGAAAATTGACCGGCATCGCACCGGGTGAGCAAATTTACTCCGTTCGCTTCATGGGCGATAAATTATACTTGGTTACTTTCAAGCAGATTGACCCGTTCTTCGTCATCGATATGAAGAATCCGAAGTCGCCGAAAATTTTGGGCTATCTCAAAATTCCGGGATACAGCAACTATTTGCATCCTTATGATGACAAACATATCATCGGATTCGGAAATGATACGGCAGAGACCGGATTCGGCGGAGTGACCAATGACGGAATGAAAATTGCTATGTTTGATGTCAGCGATGTTAAAAATCCGAAACAAATTTCCAATGTGGTTATCGGAAAATACGGAACACATTCTCCGTTGATGGATGACCACAAGGCATTGATGTATAACAAAGAGAAAAGCTATTTCGGATTCCCGATTACAGTAACGGAGCAAAATTCGAAAAAACAGGATGTATTCGATACCAAACCGGTATTCCAGGGCGGTTATGTGTATGACATTACGAAGGATTACAAAATTCAATTCAAAGGAAAGACCAGCCACATGCAGTCGAAGGATTGGAACTGGCAATATGAAGAGCAAATTCAGCGCTTGGTTTATATCGGAGACTATATTTACTCCGTTTCCGACCGCGGAATTTCATCCAATCGTGTATCCGATATGAAACCGATACAAATGCTCGAGTGGAAGTAGGATAAAAAGTAGGAAAATTTCTATTTGGAAAACAAATTACAGCTTTGGTTTGAGACGATAAGAAAGATTTATAAAGTTGAAAAGGAAGTGGTGAATATATAACCGAACCGGTGGAAGAGTAATCTTGGGTTATGTTAAAAATGATTTTGGAGAGCTCGATTGTGAATGCAGTCGAGCTTTCCTATGCAAGGAAGGTTTTCAAACGCTGATGTATTGTGGTACAATGAATTGAATCGTGATTGGATAATGAAATCGATATAGAAGTAAGAGAGGTAATTATGGAGTGGAAAAATCTTCTGTCGCAGGATACGCAAGTTGTTCGCGAGCAGGCACCTGAAGAATTTGAAGAGCAATACAGCATCAGTGATTTTGAAAAGGATTATCAAAGCATCATTTCGAGTTCGGCATTTCGTCGCTTGCAGGATAAGACGCAGGTATTTCCGCTGGACAAAAGTGATTTTGTCCGCACAAGATTAACCCATTCCATTGAAGTATCGACTTTGGCGCGTCAGTTGGGCATGATGGTGACGCAAAACGAATTTTTCAGACGCCGATTTGCCGAAGAATTCGAGTCGTCGAAGGAGGAAGAAGCGAATCTGCTTGCCGAAATTCCGATGGTGTTGTCCTGTGCGGCACTTTTGCACGATATCGGCAACCCGCCTTTCGGTCATTTCGGCGAGTTTGCAATCGGAAATTGGTTTGAGGAAGAATTGGAGAGCGATAAATTTACTTTTCGCAATGAAAAAATTGTCGAGCGTTTTGCAAAACATTCGTACGGCAGACAGATGAAGTCGGATTTGATTCATTTTGAAGGGAATGCGCAGGCGCTTCGGATTTTGACAAAAATCTACAACAATTCGGCAAGCTACAATATCAATCTGTCGTACAGCGTTATCAATTCGCTCGTAAAATATCCGACGGATTCCGTCAATTATGATTCGAAATCCGAGGATATTCGGCTTCACAAATTCGGCTACTTTTTTGCGGAAAAAGGAATTTTTCACGAGATTTGTGAAAAGACGGGCACCAAGATGCACGACGGATTTGTGCGACATCCGCTCGCTTTTTTGGTCGAATCGGCGGATGATATCGCTTATGTGACAGCCGATTTGGAGGACGCGCTCAAAAAGGGATTGTTTTCGCTCGATGAATTTATCGATTTTTATGAGCAGGAGCTGGAGAAGATTCAGGATAAGAAGTATAAAAGATACAGCAAAAAGCTCCTCGATTTGCTCAAATGCCGAATGCGTCTGTTGAGTGATAAATCGAAAAACGGAAAGAACAATGACATTTTGGAAAATCTTTTTCATAAATTGCGCTCGCAGATGGATGCGGAACACGATGCGGATGAGCGGGAAGAGTTTTTGGACAATATTTTGCGCGAGCTCAAGAGCAAGGTGCGTGCGGATGACAAGAGAAATTCGGAGAGCGATTTGATTTTGTTTCAAAAATGGATGGAATACGATGTGCGTCGCTGGCTGATGTATATCGTTTCGTATTCTTTTTGCAAACCGCAAAATGCGGAAAAAATCATCGACGGCAATTACAAGCTGGAGTTGTTTGACGATACCTTTCATCAGGAGACGATAAAAATTTTGAAGAAGGCGATGAAGAAATTCGTGTTCAACGACATTGAAATTTTGAAATTGGAATTGTCGGCGAACAAAATTATTTCCGCATTGATGGGCGATTTCATCTACGCGGTGATTCATTGGGATGAGCAGCAAGCGGAGAACAAAGGATTCGAGCCGTCCAAAGCGGAGCAAAAACTGATAAATATTATTCCGGAAAGCTATAAGAATGATTATCGCAATGCGGTCAAAAAACGGACGGATGCGATGAAGGATGATGAAGAGTATGACTTGGATGAGTTTGAAACGGAGAAATTGTATTTGAGATTCCTGATGGTCACCGATTTTATCAGCGGAATGACGGATTCTTATGCAAAAAATCTTTACCACGAGCTCAACGGTTTGGAATAACGCAATTTCTACACATTTTTATGGTAATATAAAAATAATTTTACAAAACGAATGCCGTTTTTGATGAACGAGAGGTGGAAACATGGAGACGATTTTGAAAATCAGCAATTTGAACAAGAGTTTCGGGGAGCGTCAGGTGTTACACAATGTTTCGATGGACATTAAAAGAGGAGAATTGATTGGCTATATCGGCCCCAACGGCTCGGGCAAATCGACTACGGTCAAATTGATTTTGGGGATTTTGGGCGATTACAGCGGCTCGATTGAGATTTTCGGGAAGAATATCGAAAACTCCGGCGTGGAATACAAAAAGAGAGTCGGCTATGTGCCGGAGATTTTGGCACTTTATGAAACATTGACGGGCGCGGAGTATCTTTCCTTTTTGGCATCGGTGTATGAGCTTAGGGATTGGGAACAACGAATGAATGATTTGGCGGAGGTTTTTCAGCTTTCGGATGCGCTTCATACGCGAATGACCGCGTATTCCAAAGGGATGAAACAAAAAATCGCCATCATCGGCAGCTTGATTCACAATCCGGACATTCTATTTTTGGATGAGCCGGTCAACGGAATGGATACAAACAGCGTGGCAATATTCAAAGAGGTGCTTCGCAATCTGACCAAGCAGGGCAAGACGATTTTTTATTCTTCGCATATTATGGAGCTGGTTGAGCAGATGAGCAGTCGTATTATTTTACTCAAAGAGGGGGCGGTTATCGCCGATGCGACGATGGAGGAACTTCAAAGCGCGCAGCCGGGCAGCAATTTGGAGGCGATTTTCAACGAGTTGACGGATTTTCATTCGCAGTATGATTTGGCGTCCAAATTTGTGGACAGCGTGACGGGAGGCGAGCATGGAGAATTTTAAACTGCCTTTTGTCATTAAAATCATCGATAAAATTTTGCCGCCTTTCCTGAATAAAGAGATGGATTATCCGATGGTGCGCAGGGTGCTGATACTTAAATTGACTTTGGATTCACGCCGAAAACCGACTTTTGCGCGGAGCAATCCGAATCAGGAAAAAGAACCGAAAAATGTGATGATGGTAAATTTTGTCGTTTACGGCATCGTCGGTTTGTTCATCGCATTGATGCAGATGATGGAGAATGTGTTTGTCGCCAATATGCTCAGCTATGCGATGATGATATTCATTTTGCTCTCCATCTATATCTCCGAGTATTCCGAGATTCTTTTAGATACGAAAGCTAGAGCTTTTTACGGTGTTTTGCCTTTGGGAGAGCGAGAATTGGCTTTGGCGAAAAATATTCATATCGGAATCTATATCGTCGGGCTCGGGAGTGTGACACTTTTGCCGTCGCTGATAGTCGGTGGAATTCTTCACGGAATTTTCTATGCGCTGATTTATCTGGTGATGGGAATTGCGGTCACCGCTTTTTGTTTATTTTTGGCGGGCGGATTGTATTTTTTGCTTTTGAAAATTTTTTCGGGCGAAAAGCTCAAGGATATTTTGAACTATTTTCAAGTGATTATGACGGTGGGGGTGATTGTGGGTTATCAAATCATTCCTCGTATGATCAATTTCCAACAGGTGAACCAATTGGATTTTGGAAATAATCGGTGGTTGTTTCTTTTGCCGCCGGCATGGTATTCTTCCATTTTTGCGATTGTTTTTCAGGGAAAGGCGAATTGGTTTTATCTTTCGCTTTCGGCTATCGGCTGTCTTGTGCTGATTCTTTTTGTGGTATTGAACAAAAAATGGATCGTGCCGGAATTTGAAAAGCAGCTTTCCAAATTGGAGCAGAGTAGCACCGAGAATAAGTCGCTGTCTTGGCGAAAGCGCATGATTTGCCGCTTGTTCTCCAAAACTGAGCAGGAGAGAGCTTTTATGGAGCTGGTCATCATTCATCTGTCACGCGACCGAAGTTTGAAATTGAAACTTTATCCGCAGTTTGCAAATGCGTTCATCCTACCGCTGATTGTGCTGTTTTCGTTTGGGATGACAAGTATTGATAAAGAGCTTGGAGTGCTCGGAAGTCTCCGTAGCAAGCCTCTGTATCTTGCGATGTATTTGAATTGTCTGCTGGCTTCGTCGGTCTATTATATTGTTACGCAAACGGACGATGAAAATACGACTTGGATTTATCGCGTATTGCCTTTTAATGATTTGAACCAATTGATTCGGGCAGGCGTCAAAGTGACGATGATGAATTATCTCAGTCCTATTTTTCTGTTCGTCAGTCTGATGTTTTTAGTGCTTTATCAGGGCAAAATATTTGCGGATTTGGTAATTATCTATCTGACATTTCTTCTGTTTTCTCATATTATGATACGGATTACTGCGTGGAATTTACCTTTTTCGATTCAAAGTCAGCTCAAGAATTCGGGGCGACAAGTCGCATTGGTAATGGTAGGAATGATTTTAATCATGGTAATCGGCGTCGTTCATGGCGTTTTTATCAAAGGCTTTTGGCTTCAGATGGGAAGTATTGCGCTGCTTATCGTACTCAATATTCTTTGGTGGCGCTTCGGAATGAGCAAAAAACTGTTCCATCAGTAATTTAGGGGTTGTTCTAGGAGGATTTATGCTGAACATTTTGCTTTCAAGATATAATAAGGCGGTGGAGGATGCCGTTTTTGCGCAGGCGATTTCCGCTTATTATTCGGGGGAAGAAGTTTATATTTTAGTGCCCGAGCAGTTCACGCTCCAAAATGAAGTGCATTTGATGGAGTATTTGGGTGAAACGGCGGTTTCGCGTATCAAAATTATGAGTTTTCAGCGCTTGGCATTGGAAGCTTTATCCCAATTGGGCGGTCTGAAAAGAATTCCTATCGATACGATGGGAAAATCGATGGTGCTCAAAAATATTCTATATGCGAATCAAGAAGAGCTCAAATTATACGCCGGTTCGGTGGATAAGGAGGGTTTTATCGATGTGCTCTTGAATCAAATCGCGGAGCTCAAACGAAGTCGCATCACGACGGATATGCTTCGTACTTATTCGGAAAAACTCAAAGGTTCGGAGCTGCTTTCTCAAAAATTATCGGAGCTTGCGTTTATCTATGAGCAATTTGATGCGGAGCTTTGCGGGAAATATGTCGATAATGAGGATCGCTTGGGACAGATTGTGGAGATGAAAAGCCTGCCGCATTTGGCGGACAAAAAGATTTTTATATACAGTTTCTTGGATTTTACGGCGGTGGAGCAAAAGATTATCGAGAATCTGATGCGCTCGGCAAAATCTTTGACTATCGGTCTTTGTCTGGACTTGGAAAGCATGGAGAAAAAAGAGGAGACGGTATTTGAATCCACTTATCGCACGCTCGATTTGCTCAGAAAATCGGCGGCGGAAAACGGGATTGCCTGTCACTTGGGCGAGTTTTTATTCGATGAAGGTGTTGATTCGAGCGATGTTGCGCCGGGCATTCGATTTTTAGGCGATGAGCTGTTTCGCATCATCCCGAAAGTCTATACGGAGCCCTGTGAGGATATCGAGCTTTTCGCATCGCACTCAATCGATGAGGAGATTCATCATATCGCGCGCCAAATCAGCCGCAAGGTCGTCGAAGAAGGGTATCGATACAAAGATTTTATGGTGACATCGGGCGATTTGACGAGCTATGCTCCGGCGATAAAGCAAATTTTTGAGCAATATCACATTCCTTTTTTCATCGATGAAAAAAGACCCATCGTCAACAGTCCGATTGTAAAAGTTATCGTTTCGGCGATGAATATGCTTGCCGGCGATTTCAGCTTGGAGAATATGATGGTCTTTCTCAAAAATGACATCGACTATATGGGCGAGCGGGTGAGCCGAATTTATCATTTTGAAAACTATGTACTCTCCAAAAAATTGAAACGAAAAATGTTTTTGGATGAGCGATTCTTTGTTTTTGAAAATGAAGAAGAAAATTCGGATTCGCCAGATGAGATTTCGAGCGACGATTCGGCGAATGTGGATAATTCGACTGAAAAAATATCGGGGCAAAAAGAGGATTTTTCCAATACCATTGAGGATGAAATAATTGAATTTCAAAATAAAATTGATTTTGAGAAAAGCATAATCCAAGAGGCGGTTCAAGGAGTGCGTGCGGAAATTCTGAATCTGTTTCTTCCTATTATAAAGGAAGCGGAAGGGAAAAAAACGGCGCGTGCTTTCGGAGAATTGGTGTATGATTTGCTGGAGAAACATCAGATGCCGGAGAAGACGCAGCGACTTATCGACGATTTGCGCAAGAATAATTTGTTGGACGAGGCGAATGAAAACAATCAGGTGTGGAATATTTTTGTGCGAATCATTGAGCAGGCGAGCGAAGTGTTCGGCGAGGAAGAGATGACTTTTGCCATCTATAAGGAATTGGTCGTGCAGGCGATGAAGGCGCATCGATTGGCGGTCATTCCGCCGGCGCAGGATCAGGTGATTGTCGGCGATGTGGATAGAAGTCGCAGCGGCAGCAAAAAAATACTTTATCTTTGCGGCGCGAATTCGGGCAGTATTCCGAAGGTGTATCAGGACAGCGGCGTGTTGACGCAGGAGGACAAATTGTTGCTTGCGGATAACGGTATGCAGTTGCCGTCGGAGCGCAGTCGCGTCGATTTTAACGAGTTGCTTCTATTATATATTCTGTTCACGCGAGCGACGGAGAAATTGTGCATCAGCTACACGAGTGAGGGGGCGAGATTGCCTTCGCCGCTGATAGCGAATATCAAGGAAATCTTTCCGCAGCTTGCGGAGAAAAATATTCGCGATTTTTCCGCCGAGGATTTCGTGAGTATGCCGAGACCGACGATTGACAAGATGGCGCGCGAAATCAAGCGACTTTCCAAGGGAGAGCCCGCGGATGATTTGTGGCGCGAGGCGTTGTTTTATTACAACGAGCATGAAGGCACGATGACAAAATCGGCGCTGGGCGGGATTTTTTATGACAATACCAAACACCGAATTCAATCCGCCGAGCGTATCTATCCTTCGCCGATGAAGCTGAGCACGACGCGATTGCGCAGCTTTGAGGAATGTCCGTTCAAGCATTTTATTCAATACGGATTGAGGGCGCAGGAGCGCAAGGAATATTCGATTCAGCCTGCCGAAATGGGATTGGTGCTTCACGGAACGGTTGAGGAAGTCGTGCGGCGATTAAAGAATGAGCCGACGCAAATTGCCGAGATTACCAAGGAGCAGATGGACAATCTTGTGGAAGATTATTTTGAGAAATCCGCCAAAAAATTGCTCAAGGACTATGATTTGGTCGAGAGCCGCAATCAGTTTTTGCTCAAGCGACTCAAAAAGACTGCGAAAAAAATCGGTTTTACATCGGTCGAGCATATGCGAAACGGCGAGTTTGAACTTTTGGCACAGGAAGCACGATTCGATGACTATGCGGAGATTCCGCCGATTATCGTAAAAATCGGGGAGCGGGAGATAAAGCTCAAAGGAACGATTGACCGCATCGATGTGCTCAAAGACGGCGAGCGCGCCTTTGTCAAGGTTATCGACTACAAAACGAGCAATAAGGAATTTTCGCTTTCGGATGCTTACAACGGTTTGGATATTCAGCTGATGGTTTATCTGAGCGCGGTGCTGGGCAGCGACAAGTTGACCAAGACAAAAAATTATCCGGCGGGTGTGTTTTATTTTCCGGTAGTTGAGCTGATTTTGGAGACACAGGAGCGCTCGGTTGAGGATTTGCAGGAGCTTATCAAAAGTCAAATCAAGATGGACGGCATCGTGCTTGATGAAGAAATCGTGCTCAAAGGTTTGGATAAGGAATTTGACGGCAACAGTAAATTCAAATCCGAAATTTATAATTCGAGTGCGAAAAATCGATTGAGCGAGCGACAATTTGAGGCGCTGATGAATCATATTCATCGCAATATCGAAAAGAGTTTGGCGGAAATTTTGGATGGGGAAATTTCGGCAAGACCGGTTATAAAGAATGGAAACAAAGAGCAAACGGGCTGTCGTTTCTGTCGTTATGCGAGCATCTGTCGTTTTGAGGAAGAGCTCGGCGACAGCTATCGAGCGGTTTATAAATACAGCAATGAAGATATTTTGAGAAAATTGGAGCTTAGGAGGGAAGCGGATGGCGACCAAGTGGACGGACGAACAACGACAGGCGATTGATACACGCGGGAAAAATCTGCTGATTTCCGCAGCGGCGGGCTCGGGCAAGACGGCGGTTTTGGTTGAGCGAATCGTCAATTTGCTGATTGAGGAGCGCATCAGCATCGACAATATGTTGATTGTGACTTTTACCAATGCGGCGGCGGGCGAAATGAAGGAGCGAATTCAAAGAAGGCTCAAAGAGCGCCAAAGTGAAAATTTGCAAAAGAATGCGCAGGAAATTGACCGCGAGCTTGCCGACTTTTTGACCAAGCAGATTCAAAATGTGCCACGCGCCGCCATCAGTACGGTGCACTCTTTTTGCATCGGCATCATTCGGGATAATTTCAGTTTGGCGGGAATCGACCCGGCTTTCAAATTGGTCAATGAGGTGTATGGTTCGATTTTGCGCGAGGAGGCAATCGACATCGCCTTTGAAAAAAAATATGATGAGAAAGACGAAAAATTTGAGCGCTTGGTGGCGGGCTACGGCGAAGCGAAAGGCGATTCAAAACTTCGGGAGCTGGTGCAGAGCATCGACCGATTTGTGCAAGCGCAGCCTTATCCGGTGGAATGGCTGAACGCTCAGCGCGATTTTTACAAAGCGCTTGCCGAGCAGCCGAATCTGTCGGGCGCGATGGCATTTTTGGAGCAATTTCCGGTTGGGAAAAAACTTCAGGAATGGATTTTTGCACAAATGATGACTGCGAAAAATGCGCTGGATACCGCTTGGGATGAGGTGGAAGGCAAAGGATTCAGTTTTGAGGATAAGCTTTTCGTTGAGCGCGAGCGGATTCATCGTCTTTGTACGCTATTGAATGAGAGCTTGGCGGATTTCTTTGACGCGCTGGAGGTCGTGACTTTCGAGCGTTTTAGCAAAAAGAAAAATGAATTGGAAGAGGAGGACTGGAAATATATTCAGGCTCTGCGCAGCGATGCGAAAAAAATCTACAATGATTTGAGCAAGGATAAGCCGATTTTGCACACAAAAACTTTCTTGTCCGACATGAAATATCTCAGCGAAATGATGGACGCGCTGATTGATTTGGTGCTCGACTATCGCAGTGAATACGCGGCGCTTAAAAAAGCGAATGCGGTTTTGGATTTCAGCGATTTGGAGCATTTGGCATTGGAGATTTTGAAGGACGAAAGCGTTCGTCAGAGTTTGCAATCGAAGTTTCAATATATTTTTTATGATGAATATCAGGATACGAATCTTGTGCAGGAGACGATTGTCAATGCAATCAAGCAGGAGGACAATCTGTTTTTTGTCGGCGATGTCAAGCAGTCGATTTATCGTTTTCGATTGGCGGACCCGACAATTTTCAATCACAAATACGCTTTGTACGAGCAGGAGGCTCAATCGGAAAAAATCGACCTGTCAAAGAATTTCCGAAGCCGAAAAGAAGTGTTGGCTTTTTGCAATTTGATTTTCAAAGAAATAATGACGGTGCAATATGGCGAAGTGGAATACAAAAATCCGTCGCACCGACTGTATGCCGGTCGCGTGACGCTGGATGCGTCGCCGGAGGTAGAAATTTCAGATGCTTTGGAAAATCAAGTTTTGCCATCCGATGTCAAAAATGCTTTTGCGCCTTATACAGACCATATCGAATTGGTCGTGATTGAAAAGAACAAGAAGGAGCACAAGCTTGTGCCGGACGATGCGAGTGAGAAGGATTCTGACATTTCCGCCGAGGAGAAAGTCCAAGCACAGAGCATTTCGCTTGTGCGTGAAGAAGCACAGTTTTTGGAGCGGGATGATTTTTCATCGGAGACGGAAGAAATCGACAAAACGGCGATTGAGCTGGAGGCGATTTTTACGGCGCAAAAGATTCGGGAACTGGTGAAAAAGGGCATCGCTTACAAGGATATTGCGATTTTGTTCCGCTCGGTGCGCGGCAAAGCGAGCATTTTTGAAAAAGCGCTGGCGGATGTCGGCATTCCGAGCTACATCGACTATTCATCCAGCCATTATGATAAATTGGAAATCAAATGTCTGATTGACTATCTCAAAATCGTCGATAACAAAAAGCAGGACGAAGCGCTCATCGGCGTGATGAGCTCGATGTTCGGCGGCTTTGACAATGAGGAGCTGATTCAAATTCGTGCGAATTATCCGAGCGGCAATTTCTACTTGGCGGCGGAGTCCTATGCGAAAGAGGACGATGCTTTGGGCGAGAAGCTGCGCCGATTTTACAAAAAGCTGTCGGAGGATATGCGCCGCGAAAAAATGACCGCCTTGCCGGATTTCATCTGGTATGTTGCGGAGAACAGCGGATTCAACACCTATATCAGCGGATTGGACGATGCGCTGCAGCGACTGCACAATATCAAATCGCTTGTGGAGAAGGCGAGAGAGTATGAGCAGAGCGAATCGCTCGGACTGTTCGGCTTTTTGCGTCATATCGATTCTTTGCTCAAGGGCAAGGTGGACGGTGGCGACAGTACGATTTTGGAAAGTGAAAATGTCGTTCGCATCATGTCGATTCACAAAAGTAAGGGTCTCGAATTCAATACCGTTTTCGTCTGTGATCTGGCAAAAAGAATCAACGAGCAGGATTTGAGTGCCGATGTCATCATGCACAACGATTTGGGCATCGGTCTGCGTTACAAAAATGCGGATTTGGGCGTCAAATCCGACAATGCATTGCGCATCATTCTCAAAAATCAGAAGCAAAAAGAAGGAATTTCAGAAGAGATACGAATTCTCTATGTCGCGCTGACAAGAGCGGTCGATAGATTGTACTTGGTTGCGTCGGTTCGCGATTTGGAAAAATTTGCAGCGGGCATTGCGGAAGGGAGCATCGACAAAAATATTTTGAAATCGCGCAGCTATCTGAGCTGGATTGCCAATGTGCTGATTCGCGAAAAAAACGGAGAAGTCCTGCGCGATTTGGCCGGAGTGGATGTGCCTTTGCTCAGCGATTCGAATTCGGAAGCAAAATATGGGATTCAACTGCTCAAAGGCGATGAGCTGTTGCTGTGCACGGAGTCGGAGCCGGAGATTTTGCCGAGCGAATTGGCATTGGAGCCGTCGATTCAAAGTCGGAATCTCTTTGAGCAATATCAATATTTTGAATATCCTTTTGAGGAGCAGACGAAGAATAGCGTCAAGACGAGCGTGACGGAGCTGACGAAGGAATATAAGAATCGGGAGAGGGAGCTCGAGCAGAGTTTTTCACTTGTAAAAAGACCTTGCTTCGTGAAAGCGGACAAGTTTTCCGCAAGCGAGCTTGGAACCATCGTACACTTTTTGATGGAAAATATTCCGATTCGCCGATATGATGTCGCAAGTTTGGAAGATGAAATTGAAAAAATGGTTGCGATAGAGCTTTTGACGGAAAAAGAAGCCTCGGCGATTCCGCGCCATGCGATTGTCGATTTTTTCGAATCGGAATTGGGTCAGCGGATGATAAAAGCGAGCAAGGTGCATCGGGAGCAGAGTTTTTTGATGCAGCTCGGCGGCGCATTGGTCGAAGGAATTATCGATTGCTACTTCACAGAAGGCGATGAAATTGTTATACTGGATTACAAAACCGATGTGCGAATCGATTATGACAAACATCGGGAGCAGCTTGCTTATTACAAACAGGCGGTGGAGTCGATGGAGAAGAAAAAAGTGAAAGCGGCATATATCTACTGGATTAGTCACAATGAATTTACACAGATTTTATAAATGACGGAAGAGAGGTGTGCTATGAGAGCGATGCTGATTTATTTATTTCCGGGCTTGTTGCGATTGGAAAGAGAAAAACAGGATTTTGAAAAATATATGCCCGTTTTTTTGGCGGTGATGGCATTGTGCTATTTTGCTTATCATCTGCTCGTGCAAAAGGATGTGTATTGGATGGCGGCGCTGATTGCGATTCAAAAAGCATTGATTCTCAACTTCACCTATCTGTTGATGCTGGAGCTGTCTCCGGATTCTAAAAATATCTATTGGTGGAGTATTGCGCTGATTGCGTTGTCGCTTTTTTTGGCAACGAATGAGCCGATGCTCGCGACTTTGTTTTTTCTGTTCAACACGAGAGTGCTCACGAAGAGCAGCGGTTATCTTACGACTCGATGGGAATTGTTTTTGATGACGCTTTTTGTCGGATTGCTGTTCGTATTTTCGCCCTTTGTATATCCTTTGTTGTTCGGCGTGAGCTTGCTGATGGATTATTATTACAAGCACAAGGATGCGCGCAATCTTCCTTTTGCAATTTTCGGCATTTTGCTCTCGGGGCTCTGGTTTAAAAACGGATTCGGGATTATGACCAAGGAGCTCGACCCGCTGGGCAGCTTTCTCGTCTTCGCTATCAGTCTGCTCTACATTTTCAGACTGTCGATTCTCAAACATATTTTGAGTTTCAATGACACCAAAACCAATATCATCAGTCCGAAGCGCGTGAAATCCGCCGGCATTTTATTGCTGATTTCGCTGATGATTTTGGCAATCGGAAACGGCGAACTGTATGAGTTCTTACATCTGTGGATTATGCTTGCCTGCATCAGTCTGCCGTATCTTCGCGATATGAGCAAGTTGTTTTTGCAAGGGGAATCGTGATAAGAAGGACTTTTCCGGATGAAAAACAAGGGAATTGTTTTCGTGGTTTTATATTTACTTTAAAAACACCATTCTGCTTCAATGTGGATTTTGGTGTTTTTTAATGAGGCATTTTGTGTAAAACTGATTGGATGCAAAAATTTTAGAAATGTATTTTCTTTTAAAAATCGGATTGAGCGTTGTTGAAAAAAATCGCAAATGTTTTTCTGTCCTTTTATTTGATTTCGGAATAAAAATTGTAATTATAAATTTGGGCGAGCTTCCATAAAAATAGGGGTACTAAAAATATTTTTGCTCTTTCATTGGGATTTGAAATAGCATTTCTGAAAATAAAATTATAAAATGAAAATAAATTCATTTTTGCTCTCTGCATTTGAATAAATATTCATCTACTGAAAGTGGGTTGTAAAAAATGAAATTTTATTCATAGGCAAAAAACCTTTTCATCGATACAATAGAAGAAAACTTATTGATGAGGAGGATTTATATGGATACGATGAAAATTGCAAACAGCTTTCCGATGTGGATTGCTTGCGGGCTTGCCGTATTATTGGTTATTGCGCAAGCGGTGATTTTTGCAAAACATGCTTATCACGCCGGAAAGAAGATGGGAATTACTGAGGAGCAGATGAAAAAGGCTGTTAAGAGCAGTGCGATTACTTCCATCGGACCATCGATTGTTATTTTGAGTGGAATGCTTTCATTGTTGATAACGGTCGGCGCGCCGATGGCTTGGATGAGATTGTCGCTAATCGGCTCGGTTATGTTTGAATCGATTGCGGCGGGCTTCGGTACTGCGTCGGTGGGTGTGCAGCTCGGTGCGGATGAGTTGACTCCGTTGGCATTGACGATGGCGGTATGGACGATGATTATCGGCTCAATCGGTTGGGTATCTTTGCAACTTTTGCATCGAGTCGTATGGATAAGATTCAACATAAAATTTCCGGTGGAGATCCGGCTCGAATGATGGGGATTTCCGTAGCGGCGATTGTCGGAGCATTTTGTGCATTGTCTTCGCAACATATCGTGAAGCTGAACAAGAATTCAATTTCCTGTGTGCTTGGGGCAATTTTTATGGGCTTATTGATTACATTGAGCGAGAAGAAGGATATCAAGTGGCTCAAAGAGTGGAATCTTACAATTTCAATTTTAGCTGCGATGATTATAACCGCATTTATATAGGAGGGTTTTATGGATAAGAATAATTTTTTTGAACAAGAATATATGCCTCGTATGCATCGAATCGGTAAAATAGTCGGATTGTTGGGCGTGGCGGCTTCCTTTTTGCCGGCAATAGTTTTAGCGGTTGTCTACGGTCTTTTGCCAAAACCGGCGGCGCTTTTGACAGCTTCGTTATCCGCTTTGAGTGCTTTCGGGTTGTTGTGGATTTTTGAGCCGATTTCTTATTTCTCGGTTTTGGGACCGATAGGAACCTATATGGCATTTTTGTCCGGAAATATTTCCAATATGCGTGTGCCTTGTGCAAGTATGGCGCAGGTTTCTGCGGAAGTGCAGCCGGGTACTGAAAAAGGAAGTATCATCGCGACAATAGGAATGGCGGTTTCGGTTATTATCAATATTTCAGTTTTGACAATCGGAGTCATATTGGGAAGCTCCGTCTTGAATATGTTGCCTCCACAGGTGACGGAGTCGCTGAATTATCTTTTGCCGGCACTCTTCGGTGCACTGCTTATCCAATTTGGAATAAAGACGAAGAGTTTGACGGCGGGAATCTTTGTGTTCGGTGTCTTATTGAATATCGCGATTTCTTCGGGATTGTTCAAGTGGCTTCCGGGCTCATCCAATTATTTGGCGATACTTTCCTGCGTGTTCTTATCAATCGGCATTACCTTGAGTCGTCAAAAGAAACAGCCGAAGCAAAGTTAGGAGGATAAGATGTTAAAAAAAGATGTTATCGGAATCGTGGAAAGCCTTCAGGAAATGGGTTATCAAACTTGCCAAACGCTTTGGGACAATCCGGAGCTGGGAGGGCATGAAAATAAATCGGCAAATCTGTTTCGCGATATGCTCAAGAACGAAGGATTTGTCATTGTGAATGAAGAAAATTTGGAGCATGCTTTTTATGCGGAGTACGGAAGCGGAAGTCCGGTCATCGCCATTCTCGGCGAATACGATGCGTTGCCGGGATTATCTCAGAAAGTCGGAACGAGTAAAGAACCGGTTGTCGAAGGTGGAGCGGGACATGGATGCGGACACAATTTACTTGGAACTGCCGCTGCACTCGGTGCAATCGCCATCAAAAGATTTTTGGAGAGCGAGCATATGTCGGGGACGATTCGATTCTATGGTTGTCCGGAAGAGGAATTGCTCAGCGGTAAAGTGAAAATGGCTTATCACAAAATGTTTGACGGATGTGATGCCGCTTTGTCATGGCATCCGATGAGCTTGAATGCAGCTTACGACAAAGCGTTTATCGCAAATGCATCGGCGCGATTTTTCTTCAAAGGGGTGACCGCGCATGCGGGATTTGCTCCGGAGCGAGGCAGAAGTGCTTTGGATGCGGTTGAATTGATGAATGTGGGAAGCAATTATCTGCGAGAGCATGTCACACAGAAAGCCAGAATCCATTATTCGGTGGACAGCGGAGGATTTGCTCCCAATATCGTACCTGACAGAGCGAGTGCATGGTATTTTGTTCGCGCACCGAAAATCAGTCAGGTAAGGGAGATTTTGGAGCGAATCAAAAAAATTGCGCAGGGTGCCGCATTGATGACGGAAACGGAAGTGGAAATCAAAGTGGAATGTGGTTGTTGCGAATTGAAGGAGCACAGACTTTTTGCAGATATCACGCATGCAAATATGCTGGAGGTTGACAGTCCGACATATACCAAGGAAGAATTGGAATTTGCGCAAGCTTTGCAAGACAGTGTTGATTCGGATATTGTGAAAAATGAACAGGAGCAACTTCAGCAAAGCGAGAGTCCGATGTTTTCAGGTGTCGGCGAAAGAGATTTGTGGAAGGCTTTTGACATGAGCGGCTCTTCGGATTCGGGAGATGTCAGCTACATCATGCCGACTTGTTTCTTCACCTCGGTATGTTGGCCGATTGGCGTATCGCCTCATACTTGGCAGGCGACTGCAGCGAACGGCTCGATGCTGGGTAAGAAAGGTGCTATGTATGCGGCGAAAGTTTTTGCGGGCATCGCCTATGACTTGTTGACGAAACCGGATTTGGTCGCTCAGCTCAAGAAAGAATTTGACGAGCGTAAGACCGAAGAATATAAACCGATGTATAATGAATAAATAAAGTGCACCCGATTTCTTGACATGAAAAGAAGTCGGGTGTTACACTTTAAAAAAGTATTCGTTTGACAAAGGAGAACATTATGGGAATAGCGGTTTCTGAATTACTGAAAATGGAATACTTCAAAGATTTTCATGTGCTGGCGGGGAAAAAAGGACTGCATAAAGAGATTCAGGGAATCACTGTGCTCGAGGCGCCGGATGCGCCGCGCTGGTCGAGAGGCAAAGAGCTTATCATGTCATCGGGCTATGTGATTTTGAAAGAGCCGGATTGTATTCAAAAAGCGTTTCAAGAAGGTTCGTTGTTGGAGTGCTCGGCGATGATGGTCAAGCGCGGTCGTTATTTGGAAAAAATTCCCGAAGGCATCATAGCGCTCTTTGAGCAATATGAAATTCCGCTTATCAGCATGCCTTTTTCAATTCCTTGGATGGATGTGATGAATCAAATCAACACGGCGGTAATGAATCGTACGATAAGGCGTTTTCGAATTCAAGGAGGCGAGGCTTTTCAGCCTTCGGAATCCTATAAGGTGCATAAAATCAAAAGGATTTTGCAAGCGGTTGAAATTGAGATGCAGTTTCCGGCGTTTTTATTTGATGTGAATGAAAATAAATCCTATTACAGCTCGGACAATTTCAGCAAGATTACTAAACATTATGATTTACGGGAGAGTGACTATTGGAATCCGAGCAAGGAGTTTACCAAACATACGCTATGCGACTATATCAATATGAGTCGCTATCGCTTGGTCAATCCTGTCAATTCAGACGAGCCGCGAGTGAGTTGGATTATCATGCCCATTGTGATGAGCGGGGGCGTTCAGGCATATTTTGTCGTGATGGAATCCAAGGAGTTTATCGACTTTTATGATGAATATGCGATTCGGATTGCTTTTTTGATGTTGCAAAATGTGTATGAGCAGATGATGTTTGCGCGCAATATCGGCAATATCGGTTTTGAAAATTATATTTTATTTGCGCTCAGTTATAAAGGAAGCGATATGAGTCGATTGGTTTCGCAAGCCAATATTCAGGGGATTGATATTCACAAAAAATCCATTTGCATTTTGTTTCAACAGATGAATCTTGAAATGTCCGCTCGCGATTATCGTAAAGAATTTGTGGATACGCTGGAGCAAAGCAATCTATATAATAAAGGAAGAGTTGCGTTTTTGGATGAGAATGAAGGATTGCTTCTCTTGGATTCGGAGAATGGCGATTTTGTCAAAGATCGTCGTGTTGAGGAACTGATTTGTGATTTCAGAAGATATATTCAAGGAAAAATCCCGGAATTGTCACTTCAGTTCAGCATTTGTTGCGAAGAAAAGTCTTTATCTGAAATCAAAAACACCATCAACAAATGCCGACGAATTATGGAGATGGGCAAGTTGCTTTATCCTCGAAGTGATATTTGGACTTATGAGCAGCTGGGTCCGATGGTGTGGCTCGACATTCCGTCCGATGAGCTTGAAAAGATGCTGAGCTCATATCGCATGTTAATAGAGGATGAGCGCAATATCGAAATTCTTAAGACATTGAAAGTCTATCTTGAAAACAATATGAATTATAGCCTGACTGCGGATAAAATGTTTGTTCATATCAATACGATTCGCAAACGAATCGAGAGAGCAACTCAGTTGGTTGATATCGAATGGGAAAATTATGTAGCTCGATTGCGTTTGACGATTTTGCTTCAATATTTGAATTTGGATTGACCTTGGCAATTTGATGTGTATGCGAAAAGCGAAATTGAAATCTCATAGAAATTCCGGTAGCTTAATTTGGAGGATATCTCAATCTGAAACGATTTTGAAGTTGAATTCGTTTTAGAAATCCGATTGAACAAAATTTCGGATGTATTTCGAGAGTATTTTGGATTTCAAATTTTCTTTTCTTGCTTTTTCTATTTTGTAAACATAAAATTTTTAGTTTTCTTGTTTGAAAATGTATTTTTAAATCTGTTTTTTCACTGATTTTACACTATATCAAAATGCGTGGTGCTTTTACTGCGCATTTTTTGGTCTATGATATGACAAATAAAATTGTGTGAAAAAAATAAATGATTTTAAATAATATCCGATATTTTGGTGAGAAATGTGGTAGAATGAAGTTAAGAAATAATTTTAGGTAGAACAGGGGGGATGAGATTGGAATTGAAAAAACTCATTCAGAGGCAAAAAATGATGACCAATGTGCTGATTGCACTTTGTCCTATTGTGATTGCTTCCATCTTTTTTTATGGCTGGCGAACACTCGCTGTGCAAGCGGTGGTGATTGTGTTTGCTTTTTTGACGGAATATTTTTTTGTTCGGAAAGATAAAAAGCCGGTAACCGAGGCGGTCTTTGTAACTGCTATTTTATATACATTGACCTTACCTCCGTCGATTCCTTATTGGATTGCGATTGTAGGTATCGTATTCGGTGTCGTTTTTGGGAAAATGGCATTCGGAGGTTTTGCGAAAAATGTGTTCAATCCGGCTTTGGTGGCGCGCGCATTTGTCTATGTGTGCTTCCCAAACTTTATGACGATTGATTGGACGCAGGCATCATCCGCTTTTCCGGGAGGATTTGTCAAATGGATAAATCCGGCGGTCGAGGTGATTACTACCGCGACACCGTTAAATCTTTTTCGAAGTGAAGCGATGGTGTCGGATATCCCGCAATTGTTGCTCGGAAATGTAGCCGGCGTTATGGGAGAGACGAGCAAGGTACTCATTATTCTCGGGGCGGCTTATTTAATTTACAAAAAAACGGCTTCTTGGCAAATTATGGCTGCCTGTGCCATTGGTTTTGTGGGAGCAAATATCGCGATAGGATTCGTTTCGGATACGCAATTTATGCCGGCGATTTACGGTTTGCTCAGCGGAGGTTTTCTATTCGGTGCGGCATTCATGGCGACGGATCCGGTTTCGGCGGCATCGACAAAAGAAGGTAAATGGATTTACGGAATCATCGTCGGCGTTGTGACTTTCATCATTCGAAGTTTCTCTTTGTTTGCAGAAGGAATGATGTTTGCGATTTTGATTGCAAATACTTTTGTTCCGCTTATTGATGAAATGGTGAGACAGTACAATGACGGGAAGAAAAAGAAGGGGGCGGTTTCCAATGGCTAAGGGTTCAAGAAATGATACGCTCTGGTATCCGATTGTCTTTATGACAATTCTCGCCTTCGTGATGGTTTTGATATTGGCGTTGCTGGATTTTGCGACGAAAGACAAAATTAAATTGCAACAAGAGGCGATTTTTCATCAGAAATTGCTGTATGCGATGAATGTTCCATTCGATACTCCGGAACAAGCGGAAGAAATTTTTAAGGAACATGTTGAGGTGAAGCCGATCGATTTTATGGAAGCGAAGTCGATTTCGCTGGAGCCGAATTATTATATTTATAAAGAAAATGAACAGGTAAAAGCTTATGCGTTTCCGGTAACGGGAAAGGCGCTTTGGGGAACGGTCGATGCATTGGTTGCGATGGATGCGGATTTGAAACATACCATCGGTATGGACATCGTTGCGCATAGTGAGACTCCGGGACTGGGCGGACGAATCGAAGAGGATTGGTACAAGGAGCAGTTTCGTAATATTGAGCTGAGCGCGAAGGATGGAAAGTTCTTTGAATATCCTCCGAGCGGCAATGCCAATATCGACGGGATTACCGGAGCAACCTTGACTTCGGCATCGATGAGAGATTTGCTCAACGAGAATGTTGCCGTCATCATAGAAAATTTTAAGGGGGGAGAGTAAGTATGAAGATTAAAGATATCATGCAGCGAGGATTTATTACGGACAATCCCGTGCTTGTTCAGATTTTAGGTATTTGTTCATCGCTTGCTGTCACCAACTTGATGATGAACTCGCTCGTTATGGGATTGGGCTTGATGTTGACGACGGCTTGTTCGGAATTTTTGGTGGCGCTCTTGCGCTCTTATACGCCGAAACATATTCGAATGATTGTGCAGACTTTCATAATTTCGTTCTTCGTTATTATGATGGATGTTTTTTTGAAAGCGTATTGGCCGGATATGAGCAAGGCTTTAGGTCCTTATGTCGGTTTGATTATCACCAACTGTATCATCATGGGTCGTTGTGAAGCTTTTGCGCAAAACAATTCGCCGACGGAATCTTTTGTCGATGGGATTGCTTATGGCGGAGGCTATACAATGGTTCTTTTAATCATTGCATTTGTGCGTGAGTTTTTGGGCTTCGGCTCCATCTTCGGAATTCCTGTTATGCCGGAAGGTTTTGTAAATTGGACTTTGATGATTATGCCGCCATCTGCATTTTTTGTACTTGCGGTCATCATTTGGGTTTCTCAAAATCGTATAGCTCAAAAAGCTGAAACGAAAGGAGGAAAAGCATAATGTCCATCAGTCCTATGGTCATATTGTTTGCGGCGATTTTTACAAACAATATGATATTGTCAAACTTTTTGGGAATGTGCTCCTTCATTGCAGTTTCCAAAGAAATTAAAACTTCTTACAGTCTTGGGATTGCGGTGACTTTTGTCATTACGCTTACGACGATCATAAATTATTTTATATATTACTACTTGCTCGTGCCGTTCGGTTTGGAAAATTTCCGTTTTATCGTATTTATCATATCCATTGCGGCTTTTGTGCAATTGGTGGAAATGGTGGTTGACCGATATTTTCCTACGCTGTACTACGCATTGGGTATCTTCCTGCCGTTGATTACGGTGAATTGTGCGGTGCTTGGTGTGAGCTTGTTTATGATTATTCGTGATTACAATTTTGTTCAATCTCTCGCGTTTGGCGTCGGATCAGGAATTGGATGGACTCTAGCGATTTCTGCGATGGCGGGGATTCGACAAAAAATTAAAAAGAACAAATTGCCAAGAGGATTGGAAGATGCGGGTATTACTTTGATTATTACGGGAATCATGGCGCTTGCATTCATCGGTTTTTCAGGCATTGTACAAATTCAATAGGAGGATTTATGGGACATGTAATAACAACGGTGGTTGTCATCACAGCGATTTCGTCAATTCTCACATTGTTGATTACGGTGGCAAACAAAACGGTGAATGACTACGGTGATGTCAAAATTACCATTAATAATGAAAAGACTCTCGATGTTCGCGGAGGCTCTACTTTGCTGTCTCTGCTCGTGGATAATGAAATTTTTATTCCTTCCGCATGCGGCGGCAAAGGAAGCTGCGGCTTTTGTAAGGTGAAAGTGCTGGAAGGTGCAGGACCGATTCTGCCGACTGAAGAGAGTTTTATAACGAAGGACGAAGAAAAGGATCATGTTCGTCTTTCTTGTCAGGTAAAAGTGAAGAATGACCTCAAGATTGAGATTGATGAAGAATTATTCAATGTAAAACAATATGATTATACCGTTCTTTCCAATGAAAATGTGACGGACACAATCAAGAATTTGATTATGCAGTTGCCGGAAGGAAAAGAAATCAACTTTAAGCCGGGGCAATACATCCAGTTGATGAGTAAAAAATATAAAGGCTCGTCGGAAGAAGTCTATCGTGCATATTCCATCGCGTCATCCCCGAATGATAAAAATCAGGTGGGATTGTTAATCGGTCATGTGCCGGAGGGAATTGTGTCCTCTTATGTGCACTACCATTTACATGTCGATGAAAAAGTTACAGTGGTCGGTCCGTATGGTGATTTTTACTATCGTGAAAATGACAAAGAGATGGTAATGGTTGCGATTGGTACGGGAATGGCGCCGATTCTTTCAATTTTGCGATATATGCGAGAAGAAAAGTTGACACACAGAAAAGCAACTTTCTTTTATGGTGCAAAAGTTGAAGATGAATTGTTCTTCGGTGAAGAATTTGAAGAATTACAAAGAGAGTTGCCGAATTTTAAATATGTACCTTGTCTTTCAAGAGTTCCGGAAGGAGGAAGTTGGGCAGGCGAGCGTGGGCGTGTTACCGATGCGATTCAAAGATATATCGACAACGGTCCGGAATGTGAAGCATATCTTTGCGGTAGCGGGGTGATGATTGACTCGGTGGTCGATTTACTGAAACAAAAAGGTTTGGCGGAAGAAGATATTCTATACGACAAGTTTTAGAAGGCGTCTATCAAGGAGATATATTTTTAGAAAAGATGGTGCTCCAAGAAGATACTCTATACAACAAGTTTTAAATTTTAAAAGGCATCTATTCAAGGAAATATATTTTTGGAAAAGATGAAGCTGAAGAACTTGTTTTAAGAAATAAAAAAGCAAAAGGATATTCTCTAAAAAGCCATCCAGGATTGAATATTGCTTGAAATGCAATGAAAAAATTTCTAAAAAAGTATGATGGATTAAAGAATATTTTTTAAGAATCTGCATGACAAGAAAACTTTCTCGAAAATCATTGTTGGAGAACTTTCTTTAAAAAATAGTCAACCGGAAATGTAATACGAGATACTTTTAAAAAGAAGAAAGACGAAACTTTCTGTTCAAATTAAATGGTGTTGAAAAGAATGCGGTAGAGACCAAAAGGATTTCTACTGCATTCCTGATTTTTATTTTTACTTTACTGAAGTATAGGTTGTTATTTTACAGGGAAATAATAAATGGCTCAAGATAATCCTTAAACTGCAAGGGCATTTTGTTTAGCATGGAAACAGATAGTTTTTTGTGGGAAGATATATTGATTAAGATTTATATAATAAGGAAGGAATACAGAAAGAAGAAAAGTTTAACAAAAAAATATTGACACTCGCACTTTGAGGATGATATATTAGTATACGCATCAGCAATTAAGTGATGAATGTTGATCTTAAAACCGACATTTATTTCTCAACTAATTTTTTCTGGAGAATAAAAAAATCTTCTTGACAAATAAAAAGTTCTCCAGTATACTAATAAAAGTCGTCACAAACGACAGAAGCCAAGCGAAGCCGATTAGAATTGTTAATGGGTAGCGCGGATTTAATCACAATGAAATGAGGAACTCATTTCGACC
>JBGZSM010000101.1:0-22343 GCA_041853585.1 Filifactoraceae bacterium | reverse complement strand
TTGGTCTTGACGGCATCCGACTAAATTCTGTTCTGCAAGTACCCGTTCCATGTGTTGAATTTAGTGCTTTTCAATTTTTTCTACAAAATATGCATTTGCTATTGCAATTTAGGTCTGAATTTTGAATTTGAAAATTTGATGTTCAAAGCAAATTTATAAATCAAATACAGAAATCCGCAAATAAAATCGGAACATAAGATTGATTTTCGTGAGTCTTCATTATACAATATAGCTACAAATAATTTTTAAGGGGGCTTTATGAAAAGAAGTAGAAAACTCATATCCGCTTTAATGGCGACGATGTTGATGTTCACATCCGGATTTGGAATGGAAAAAGCTTTTGCCAATGCTCAAATCGCTGCGCCAAATACGGCAAAAGAATTACGAGTCGGTATTATTGCAAACAAAAGCATGGAGGGAAAGTTTCTTCCTTATCTTTACAACAGCAATCTCGATTCCCAAATTCTTTCTCAAACCGTTCTCGGAGCTTTTGACAAGGATGACGACGGCAAGATAAACAACAACGGTCCGATAACGGTGACGCTGAATCTTGAGGAGAAGAAAGCGCATATTGTAATAAAGGACAATCTCAAATGGAGCAATGGAAAACCGGTGACGGCGAATGACATTTTATTTACTTACATGCTGCTTGGACATCCTTTGTTTGACAGCATCCATTACACTTCCGATATGAATAACATTATCGGTATGGTGCAGTATCATAAGGGAGAAGCGAAAGCCATCTCGGGCATCCGAGTCATTGATGCGAAAAATGTTCAAATTTCGTACAATAAGTTGGATTCGAATATGCTTTGGGGCAATAAAGGATTTCTTACGGAGTTTTTGCCGGAGGGACATTTGAAAAAAATTCCGGTGAAGCAGTTGGCGAATAATACAAATATCTATGTGAATGCACCGTCATACGGTCCATTCGTTTTACAACAATTCAACGGCAAGATGGCGAAGTTTAAAGCGAATCCGTATTATTGGAAAGGCAAAGTTCAGATTGACAGCCTTCGTTTCCAAATTGTGAATGAGAATGAAGCGATCAAGTTGATGGAGCAGGGTAAGCTTGATATGATTATGCCTTTTTCTCCGAACAAAAATTTGCAGGAGCGATTTGAAAAAATGGGCAACGCATCGACTTTTCTAGTACCTTCCGCCACTTTTAACTATCTCGGTTTCAAATTGGGAAAATGGGATAAGGAAAAACGACAAAATGTTCCGGACGCCGCGATGACGATGGCGGATGCAAATTTACGCAAAGCGATGGTTCAAGCCGTCGATTTTGAAAAAATCAGTCAGCAATATTTTGGAAAAGGTCTGGTTGCGTCCAGCTCTCTATATACCGAAAAATTCGGGAATCTTCATTCGAACAATCCGAACGGGCTCAAATTTGATGTTCAAAAAGCGAAACAGACTTTGGATTCGGCGGGATATCGAGATAAAAACGGCGACGGACTTCGCGAGAAACCGGACGGACAGGATCTTCGTATACAATTTTTGAGCGTAACTGCGACAGAGGAGCAAAAATCGGCAGCGGATGCCTACATCAAGGCTTGGCGAAATGTCGGATTGAATGTAAATTATGTTGTGACTGAAAAAGTATCCTTCGGATATTATCTTAACGGTTTGATGGAAGATGCTGAAGTGGATGTGTTCTACGGCGCGTGGGATATGGGTTCTTCTCCGGATGCACATGAGTTGCTTGGACGAGATTCGCTTTTCAATTTCTCCCGTTTCGCATCCAAAGAACTGGATCAGATGGTGGTCAATGCTCATTCCTTCTACGCTTTTGACGAAGGATATCGAGTGAGTGCGAATCGTGTGCTCGAAGAATATCTTTATGCGCAGGCGCCGATTGTGCCTGTATTGGAGCGCAAGAATATTTTCGTGTTGAGCAACAGAGTACGGGCGGATGAGAACAGTATCCGCCAAGTCAGAATTGCGGATATGCAGATCGCATAAAATAAATCGAGACGACATTGATTTTCAAATGCCGTCTCTTTTTTTGTCTTGGAAGATTCGAACAAGCAATTCGAATTTACAAAATGGATTTTTGAGAAAATGTTCGGATTAAGCGAATTTTCCACAGCGACTTCAAATCCTTATTTTCGCACTAGAATTTGAATATAAAATTCGGATTGCAAAAAGAAAATGAGATTTTGCATACCATTTTCGTTTTTGCTCTTGATTATGCGAACTTAAAATGATACTATGTATATAAAGGTTATGATGCAGAATATCGTTCGGAATAAAACGAACGATATTCGAAAAAACGAAAATAAAAGTGAGGTAAAAATGATAGCGATTATTATTGGTTCAGTTTCGGATTATCCAAAAGTAAAAGATGCTTGTGCGGTGCTCGATGAATTCGGAATGCAGTATGAAGTGCGTGCGTTGTCGGCGCATCGCTCGGGGAATTTGTTGGATGAATACATTTCTCAAAACGATGACAAAATTGATGTGTATATCGCAGCGGCGGGAAAGGCGGCGCATCTTCCGGGAGTAATTGCGGCGAGCACGATCAAACCGGTCATCGGGATTCCGATTAAATCTTCGGTGCTGGAAGGGATGGACGCATTGCTTTCGATTGTTCAAATGCCGCCGGGCGTTCCGGTAGCGACGGTCGCAATCGACGGTGCAAAAAATGCGGCCTTACTTGCACTTCAAATCGTGGGACTTAAAAACGAATCGGTAAGTAAACAATTGCGAGATTACAAAATAAAAATGGAAAACAAAGTGCTGGAAGACGAAAGAGCTTTGTTCGACGAAATAAACAAATAAAGAGGATACTATGTGCGGAATTTTAGGGATTTTTTCTACCGAAAATGTTCGGAATAAAATGTTTTACGGATTGAACTGTCTTCAGCATCGTGGACAGGAAAGTTGCGGAATCGCTTATTCGGATGGAAAAGAAATCAATCGAATCATGGGAATGGGACTGGTCATCGATGTATTCAAACAACAGGAGCTTGAAAAAATCGACGGGAATCTGGCAATCGGTCATGTGCGATATTCGACGGCGGGCGGCTCGTTCGATTACAATACACAGCCGTTGATGGGCTCGATGCGCGGAGAGAAGATGGCGATTGCACACAATGGAAATCTCATCAACTATCAGATTTTGCGCGCTCGATTGGAAGAAGACGGGATGATGTTCCAAACCGATATCGATACGGAAGTGATTTTGTATCTTATCACGAGATATTATAAAGGAAATATCGTCGATGCGATTTTTGAAATGATGAAGCGGGTCGAGGGAGCGTATTCTCTCGTGCTGATGCTCAATGACAAATTGATTGCGGTGCGCGATTCCAACGGAATTCGACCTTTGGTGATGGGAAGAACCGAGGACAGTACGGTTTTCGCATCGGAAAATGCAGCAATCGAAATTCTCGGCGGAGAATTTTTGCGCGATATCAAACCGGGCGAAGTGGTCGTCGTCAGCAAAGACGGAATACAGAGTTTTGAATTTGAGCGCAAGGCAAAGACGAGCCATTGTATCTTTGAGCATGTATATTTTGCGCGCAACGATGCGACGCTCGATGATATCAACTCCTATATGTTCCGTCGTCGCTGCGGAAAAATTTTGCAACGAGAAGCGCCTTGCGATGTGGATTTGATTATTCCGGTTCCGGACAGCGGTTATCCGTCGGCAATCGGCTATTCGCAGGAGTCGGGCATCAAGCTGGGCGAAGGCTTGGTCAAGAATCGATATATGGGAAGAACATTTATCAAACCGACTCAGGAAGAGCGGGAGATGGCGGTCAAGTTGAAACTCAATCCGCTCAGCCATGTTGTGAAAGGCAAGCGCATCGCATTGATTGACGATTCGATTGTGCGGGGAACGACATCCAAGAATCTGATTAAGAATCTGCGGGATGCCGGCGCTGTGGAAGTTCACATGCGAATCACATCGCCACCGGTAACGCATCCATGCTATTTCGGAATCAATACGGCGAGTCGCCGGAATTTGATTGCATCGCAATATACTAAGGAAGAAATTCGGGAGATGATCGGAGCCGATTCGCTGGAATTTATTTCAATTGAAGGAATGAATCAGGCGGCTCGCATCGGAGAAGATAAATTGTGTTTGGCTTGTTTCAACGGAGATTATCCGGTGGACCCATGTATTATTTAGTTGGAGGAAAACATGAAGATTACTTACAAGGATGCCGGCGTAGATATTTCGGAGGGAAATAAGTCGGTCGATTTGATAAAACAAAAAGTAAAATCCACCTATACGCCGGGAGTGGTGGGTGATTTGGGACTTTTCGCAGGCGGTTTTTCAATCAAAGAGTATATGTATATGGATGATCCGATTTTGGTGGCATCGACGGATGGTGTCGGCACGAAATTGCTCGTCGCACAGGAGATGGACAAGCATGATTCAATCGGCATCGACTTGGTTGCGATGTGTGTCAACGATTTGATTTGTCTCGGAGCGAAACCGCTGTTCTTTTTGGACTATATCGCTACCGGAAAAATTAAAGCGGAAAAAATCAGCGAAATCGTCGGCTCGATTGCTGACGGCTGCAAAGAGAGCGGCTGTGCTTTAATCGGTGGAGAAACTGCCGAAATGCCGGGCTTGTACGCGTTGGAAGATTACGATTTGGGAGGATTTTCCGTCGGAATCGTCGACCGTGCAAAAATTATCGACGGAAGCAATATCCAAGCGGGCGATGTTCTGATTGGACTCTTGTCGAGCGGTTTGCATTCCAATGGTTATTCGCTGGCGAGAAAAATATTCTTTGAACATCTGGCATTGAAAACCGATGAAAAATTCAAATCTGAAAAAACCATCGGCGAGCTGCTGCTGGAGCCTACCAAATTGTATGTCAACACCGTTCTTCAAACGATGGAAAAATTTGAGCTTAAAGGAATCGCCAATATTACCGGTGGCGGTTTGATTGAAAATGTGCCGAGAATTTTTGCGAAAAATATCTCCTGCAAAATCGACAGCTCCTCTTGGGAGAAGCCGGAGATTTTTAAAATCATCGAAGAGCTCGACATCGTCGAAAAAAACGAGATGTATCGCAGTTTCAACATGGGTATCGGGATGGTATTCGTCGTTGCGGAAGAAATCGCGCAGGATGTGCTGGCATTTATTCATCGCGAAACATCGGATGAGGCGGTAATTATCGGAAAAGTGGTTGAAGGAGATTTCGGGTGTCAAATCGACTAGGTTTTAATATCGCGGTTTTCGTGTCGGGCGGCGGAACAAATTTGCAATCGCTCATCGATGCGCAGCGCGAAGAAAGATTCAATTCGAAAATCAAATTGGTGGTATCGAGCAATCCCAACGCGTATGCGATTGAGCGTGCCGAGCGCGCCGGCGTGGATGCGGTGGTTTGCACCGATGAGCAAATGATTATCGAGCAGCTTGAAAAATATGAAATCGAGCTGATTGTGCTGGCAGGCTATCTTAAAATTTTGCAGAAAGATTTGCTTGCCAAATACAGCAATCGAATCATCAATATTCATCCCTCGCTGCTTCCGAAATACGGCGGCAAAGGCATGCATGGCATGCATGTGCATGAGGCGATCTTTGCTGCGGGTGAAAAAATAAGCGGTGCGACGGTTCATTTCGTCAATGAAGTCGTTGACGGTGGGAAAATCATTTTACAGGAGCCGATTGATATTTCGGATTGTCGCTCGCCGAAAGAGATTCAGGAAAAAGTGCTTACGATTGAACATCAAATTTTGCCGAGGGCAGTCAAAATTTTGGAGGAAGTATGAAAAAAGCATTGGTAAGTGTGACAAATAAACAAAATGTCGTGGATATCGTCGATGTGTTGATTGAATCGGGATATGAAATTATTTCGACGGGCGGAACGCTGGCGCATATTCGCGAGCGCGGCCGCAAGGCGATGGATATTGAAGAATTCACAAGCTTTCCGGAAATGTTTGAAGGAAGAATCAAGACGCTTCATCCGAAAGTGCACGGCGGCTTGCTTTTCAAAAGAGATGACAGCAAACATATTTTGCAAGCGCAGGAGCAGGATATCTTTCCAATCGATGTCGTGATTGTCAACTTATACGATTTCGAGGGAGCGATGAATTCGGGGAAATCGCATGAGGACATCGTCGAAAATATCGACATCGGCGGCCCGTCGATGATTCGTTCGGCGTCCAAAAATTACAAGGATGTGCTTGTCGTCGTCGATCCGAGCGATTATCAGGAAGTGGCGGAGCGAATTCGCGAAAATCGAGTGGATATTGCTTTTCGGGAAAAGATGGCGATGAAGGCTTTTGCACTCACCGCATATTATGATGCAATGATTTCAAGCTACTTCATCAACCGATTCAACGAGCGGGCGAATCGCAAGGATGTGCTCAGCGATTTTGTAAACTTTAACGAATTTGACATCGAATATCGAGCGATTCCTATCAAAAAATCGCAAAATCTTCGCTATGGAGAAAATCCGCACCAAAAAGCGAGCGTCTATGATATTGCATCGGAAAAATCGCTGTTGTCCAAAATCGAGCAGTTGGGCGGCAAAGAACTCAGCTACAACAATCTCAACGATTTGAATACAGCGCTTGAAATCTGCGCGGACTTTTTGGACACCGACGGAATTACGACGGCGGTCATCAAGCACGCGAGCCCTTGCGCAGTTTCGACGAGCGATTCGGCCTATCAGTCCTACATCAACGCGTATCATGCGGATTCTCTGTCCATTTTCGGCGGAATCGTTGCGAGCAACGGAGTCATCGATGAGCAAACCGCGAGTGCGATTGCAAAGATTTTTGTTGAAATTGTGGCGGCGAGAGATTTTACACCGGAGGCGCTTCAAATTCTTTCACAAAAAAACAATCTTCGCATTCTCAAAATCAATTTCGATGTCAAGCCGTCGGACAAAGCCTTCCGAAATATCAGCGGAAAATTGTTGATGCAAAGTGCGGATTTTAATTCGGAGGACGGTTTTGAGGTCGTGACGCAAAAATCGCCGAGCGAGCAGCAAAAAAAAGATTTGCTCTTTGCGATGAAAGTCGTCAAGCATACGAAATCCAATGCGGTGGTATTTGCAAGAAATCAAACTACGGTGGCGATTGGAGCGGGGCAGACGGCGAGAATTTGGGCGGTCGAAACGGCGCTCAGCAATTATGAAGAAGAAGGTTTTGCCGGAACAGTGCTCGCATCGGATGCCTTTTTCCCATTTGATGATTGCGTTAAGCTCGTCGCAAGATATGGCGTGAGTGCCATCATTCAGCCGGGTGGAGCGATTCGTGACAAGGATTCGATTGATGAATGTAACAAGCACGATATCGCTATGGTATTTACGGGTGTGAGACATTTCAAACATTAGGAGGAAAAGATGAAGGTTCTGATTATTGGAAGCGGTGCGAGAGAGCATGCCATCGGAATGTCCGTTTTGAAAAACAAAGCGGTGGAGCAAATTTATTTTGCACCGGGCAACGCCGGCACGATGAGCATCGGTGAAAATGTTGAAGTCAAAGCGAGCGACCTGGACGGATTGCTTGCTTTTGCTATAAAAAATCAGGTGGACTATACCATTGTCGGACCGGAAGACCCGCTTTGCTTAGGCATTGTCGATTTGTTTGAGCAAAACAATTTGAAAATTTTCGGGCCGAGCAAAAAAGCGGCGATGCTCGAAGGCAGCAAGGCGTATTCCAAAGATTTTATGATGAAATACGGCATCCCGACCGCTACTTATAAAAATACGAGCAATGCACGCGATGCGCAAAAGCTTGCTTACGAATTGATTGACAAAAACGGTAAAGCGGTGCTCAAAGTGGATGGGCTCTGTCAGGGAAAAGGAGTCTATATCGCAAGTTCCAAGCAGGAAGCGGATGAATTTATACAATCGGTGTTTGAGCAGGAGCAATTCGGCAATAATGACTTGGTCGTTGAAGAATTCATCGACGGTTTTGAAATGTCCTTGCTCTGCTTTGTCGATAATAAAAGCTATAAAATTTTGCCATCCGCCAAAGATTACAAAAAGATATTTCCGCACGATATCGGGCTCAACACAGGCGGGATGGGAACTTATGCGCCCAATTTTCAGGCGGAGCGCTATACCGAAGAAATCAAAACGCAGGTGCTCGAGCCTTTTATGAAAGGAATTCAATCCGAAAATTTGGATTTTCGAGGCATTTTGTTCGTCGGTCTGATGATTGGCTCAAGCGGAATCAAGGTGCTGGAATTCAATACGCGATTCGGAGACCCGGAAACGCAATCCGTGTTGCAGTTGCTCGAGAGCGATTTGCTCACGCTGATGCAAAAGACATCGGCTGGCTGTCTGAGCGAAGTCGAGCTGAAAGTTTCCAGCAAAAAAGCGGTGACCGTCGTTTTGGCATCGGGCGGCTATCCGCAAAGCTATCCGACGGGATATGAAATCGCCGGACTGGAAAATGCAAAATCGCTTGTTTTTCACGCGGGAACCAAGATGGAAAATGGAAAAATCGTCACTTCGGGCGGTCGCGTACTCAGCATCACCGATGTGGGCGACAGCTATGAAGAAGCGAACGACAAAGTGATGGCGACGCTGCAAAATATTCACTTCAAAGATTCGTATTATCGATACGATATCGCGCCGCTCGTTCGAAGAATTTATGTGGAGAAAAAACGCGACTTTGACATCTATTCAAACAAAGTGCGCGACAATATCAAAAGCGATTTGGGCATTTCCCTTCCGAATCTGAGAACCTTTATTCGATACGATGTGCAGGGACTTTCCGACGAAGAGCTTTCCAAGGTTTTGGGCACGGTGTTCAGCGAGCCGCCGATTGACAGATTGTATATCGGTGAGGAAGCTTTGGAGCTGGAGAAAAATCTGATTCATCCAATCGTTGTGCAATATCATAAGGGGCAGTTCGACCAGCGCGAGCAGGGCGTCATCGACACGATTGCATCGGTGCTTGAAAAAGAGGTTTTGGTCAACTGCGCCTTTGTGTATAGCATCCAAGAACGCATCAGTTCGGATGATTTTTTGAAAATCAGGGAATCGCTCATCAATCCGGTTGACCAGGAAGAGGGACAGCTTCTCGGAATTCCGTCGCGAATCGATGACAGTTTTGAGGACAATAAGGTCAACTATATAATAGAAGGTTTTGCTCAGTTCGACAAAGAAAAATTGAGCCGATTGCTCGAGGAAATGTCTCTGTCGATGAATATGGACGATATTCTTTTAGTGCAGAAATATTTTGCCGAGGAGAACAGAAATCCCAGCGAAACCGAGATTCGAATGCTCGACACCTATTGGTCTGACCATTGTCGCCATACGACCTTCAACACGATTTTGGAGCAGGTGGAATTTGAGCACAATCAAGAGAAATTGACGCAGAGAATCGAAGAGAGTTTTAAGAAATATATCCAAGAACGAGAGAGCATCGCGCATACCAAGCCAATTACATTGATGGATTTGGCGAGCATTGTGGCGAGAGCGATGAGCAAAAGAGGCGAGCTCACCGACCTTGAAATTTCGGAGGAGAACAATGCCTGCTCGATTCGAGTTGACATTGAAATAGAAAAATACGACGGTACGAGCATAACCGAGCCGTACTTGGTTATGTTCAAAAACGAAACGCACAATCACCCGACGGAAATCGAGCCTTTCGGTGGAGCATCGACCTGTTTGGGCGGAGCGATTCGCGACCCGCTCAGCGGACGAAGCTATGTATATCAGGCAATGCGAATCACCGGCTCAGCCGACCCGAGAGCCAATCGCACCGAGCGAATTCAAGGAAAGCTCAGCCAACGAAAAATTACGACCGAGGCGGCGAAAGGATACAGCTCGTACGGAAATCAAATCGGCTTGGCGACCGGTTTCGTCGATGAGGTATATCATCAGGGTTATGTTGCGAAACGAATGGAAGTCGGAGCGGTCATCGCGGCGGCGCCGGAGAAAAATGTAATTCGAAAATCGCCGCAGACGGGCGATGCCGTACTGCTCATCGGCGGAAGAACCGGCCGCGACGGAATCGGCGGAGCAACCGGCTCATCAAAATCGCATGACGAGCAATCCATCAAAAAATCATCCGCCGAGGTTCAAAAAGGAAATGCGCCGATGGAGCGTAAGATTCAGCGCCTTTTCCGCAATCCGGAGGTTTCGGTTTTAATCAAGAAATGTAATGACTTCGGTGCAGGCGGAGTCAGCGTTGCAATTGGCGAGCTCAGCGATTCGATAGAAATTTGGCTCGACAAAGTGCCGCTCAAATATCAGGGACTTTCACCGATGGAAATCGCCATCTCCGAATCGCAGGAGCGAATGGCGGTTGTCATCGAAAGAGGCGATATTGAAAAATTCATCGCATTATGCGAGCAGGAAAATTTAGAAGCGACTCATGTTGCGGATATCACCGACAGCGGACGACTCGTGATGAAATATAAAGAGGAAGTCATCGTCGCTTTGGCACGCAGCTTTATCGATTCTTCCGGTGCACAACGCTATCAAAAAGTTATCGTACCGGCAAGCGAGCCGCTGCCGATAGAAGAAGAGAAAGATCTGGATTATATTTATGACTATGCCAAAGATATTCAGCTCGCGAGCCGAAGAAATCTGATTGAAAACTTCGATTCGTCGATTGGCGGAGCGAGCGTCGTCGCCTTGCTGGGCGGAAAAAATCAAATCACGCCGGCGCAGGCGATGGTTGCCGAAATTCCGAACCTGCTCGGGCACAGCAAACATGTCAGCGTGATGAGCTACGGTTTCAATCCGCATCTTTCGGAAAAAAGTCAATATCTCGGTGCCTACTATGCCGTGGTCGAATCGCTCTGTCGATTGATGGCGCACGGAGCCGACCCTTTGCAAGCGAGATTGTCGATGCAGGAGTATTTTGAAAAGCTCGGCGACGATGAGAAAACTTGGGCAAAACCGTTGATGTCGATGCTCGGGGCATACGAAGTCACTTCGAGCCTTAAAATTCCGGCAATCGGCGGAAAAGATTCCATGTCGGGCACTTACAAAAATCTTCATGTGCCGCCGACACTCATTTCCTTTGCGGTGGCGACGATGAAAAAATCCGATGTTATCACCAATGAGCTCAAAGGAAATTCCAATCTCTATCTGTTGCAAGCCGACAAAAAAGACGACGGCACGCTGGATTTGGACTCGCTCAAACGAAATTTCAACAATTTGAAACAGGCGATGCGAAACGGAAAAATCAAATCCTGCGCGTCCATTCATCATAAAGGCATTTTAATGACGCTTTTAGAAATGAGCTTCGGAAACGACATCTCTTTTGACATTCGTTTGGAAAAAACAAACTTCTTCAGCTCGATGGTCGGCAGCTTTATTTTAGAGAGCGATGCGAATCTTGATTTTGCTCAAAAAATAGGCGAAAGCAAAGGCGAAGGCTCCGAGGCGATTGTCAATGGAGAAAAATTGGATTATGAGCGAATCAAAAAAGATTATCTGAGCGTATTTGACGAAGTGTTCACCAAAGAAGATACCAAGCTTGTGCAAAATCCGATTGTTGAAGTCAAAGAGAAAAAAATTGCAAAATCAAGCAAATGCGTGGATAAGCCGAAGGTCGTGATTCCGGTATTTCCGGGAACGAATTGCGAATGGGATATGCAAAGAGCCTTTACCAAAGCGGGCGCGGATACGGAAATTATCGTATTCAACAATCTCAGCATCCATCATATCGCACAGTCGGTAGAGCGATTGGCTGAGGCGATTGAGCAGGCACAGATTTTGGCATTGCCGGGCGGATTCAGTTTGGGCGATGAGCCGGACGGTTCCGGAAAATTCATCGCCGGCCTGTTGCGCAATCAAAAGATGAAAAGAGCGATTGAGCATCTGCTTGAGCAAAACGACGGACTGATTATCGGAATCTGTAACGGCTTCCAAGCGCTGATTAAGACGGGACTGCTGCCTACGGGTAAAATTTCCGTCATGGAGGAGAAGTCTCCAACTCTGACTTACAACAATTGCGGGCGACATATCGCGCGCATCGTATCGACGGTTGCACACAACAATTCGTCGCCATGGCTACGCTATGCCGAAGCCGGCGAGATTTATAAAGTGCCGATTTCACATGGCGAAGGCAGATTCGTCTGCGATGCCGAAGAATATGAAAAATTGCTGCAAAACGGACAGATAGCTTTCAGCTACATTGACAATCCGAACGGCTCGGCATACGATATTGAAGCGATTACCAGTCCGTGCGGAAAAATTTTGGGCAAGATGGGACATTCCGAGCGCGTCATCGACGGATTGTACCAAAACATTCCGGATATTGCAGACTCTCGATTGTTCCAAGCGGGCGTTGATTATTTCAAAAAATAAAATCGAAAAGACAGGCAGATGCAAAAGCAAGTATGCCTGTCTTTTGAAGGATAACTCAGGTTGTTTTCTAAAAAACGACGAGCGACTGTTACAGAAATTTTTTTGATTGTAACAATCAAAAGTCAAAAACGATATGCCAATCTCTTTTTGATTCTAAAAAACGACGAGCGATTATAACTGCAAATCTTTTTTCGACGATAGGAATCAAATCTTAAGTTGTGATTTTTATAATAACAAAATAATGTTTTTTTGTGATTACAGATTTTCAAAATCAGTTCACATCAGACTTACAAAAAGCGCTGTTTTTTCAGCGCTTTTTTTCTCTGTTCGAGACAAATTTCCTATGCTACAATGACGATGATGAACATAAAAAATGAAAGAGAGGTACTACAATGGCTAAGAAATTTGACAAGAAGTTGGTGGAAAAACTCATAGGCGGCGTCATTATGGATGTGGTGAATGTCGAGCAGGCATTGATTGCACAAAAAGTTGGTGCGTCCGCGGTAATGGCATTGGAGCGCGTGCCGGCGGATATTCGTGCGGCGGGCGGCGTATCGCGAATGAGTGATCCGAAAATGATTGAAGAAATTATTCGCGCGGTGGATATTCCCGTGATGGCAAAGGTACGCATCGGACATTTTGTAGAGGCACAGATTTTGGAAGCCATCGGCGTCGATATGATTGACGAATCCGAAGTGCTTTCGCCGGCGGATGAGCTGTATCATGTCGATAAGACGAAATTTGACACGCCGTTCGTATGCGGTGCAAGAAATCTGTCGGAGGCCTTGCGACGAATTCAAGAAGGAGCGAGCATGATTCGAACCAAGGGGGAAGCTGGAACGGGAAATATCGTTCAAGCGGTTACACATATGCGACAAATCAACAAAGAAATCAATGCGCTCAAAAATATTCGAGACGACGAGCTCTTTGTGATGGCAAAGGAGATGCAAGTTCCATACGATATTTTGAAGAAGGTGAAAAAAGACGGGCGATTGCCGGTTGTGAATTTTTCAGCCGGCGGTGTAGCGACACCGGCGGACGCGGCATTGATGATGCAGCTCGGAGCGGAAGGCGTCTTTGTCGGCAGCGGAATTTTCAAATCGGGCGACCCGGAAAAAAGAGGACGCGCCATCGTCGAAGCGGTCAAGCATTACAAGGATGCAAAAGTTTTGCTTGAAGTATCGCGCGACCTCGGCGAAGCGATGGTCGGAATCAACGAGGATGAGATTCAAACCATCATGTCCATTCGAGGAAATTAATATTGAGCGAGGCAATCTTGTTTCCAATGTGAAGCGAGATTGTCTTTTTTGTTGAGAAAATGTAAAATATCCCTTGAAAATACTTCGCAGAATGGACAAAATAGAATATTTTTAGTAAAATATATGAAGAAAACAGCTTTTGAAATTTTAATAAATATGATAGAAGAATGAACGGATGGCATCTTGTTTGCAAGTCGAAATAAATTGCGAAAAGAAATCATCGAGAATCCCTTTTATCGATTTCGAATTGGGACGAAGAAAAGAAGTATGGAAAATGCAAGATTGACATCGTACAAAATTCTGTATGATGTGTTATACAAAGGAGCATATTCCAATATCGCCATCAACCAATCCTTACGCAAAAGTGCTTTGCAAAATCAAGAGCGCGGCTTCGTGACGGAATTGGTCTATGGTACTTTGGAGAAAAAAATATTTTTGGAATATGTCATCAAAAGATTCAGCAAGACTCCGATTGACAAATTGTCCGATGAAGTTCGGCTCGTGTTGTTGATGGGGCTTTATCAAATTCGCTTTTTGGATTCGGTAAAGGATTTTGCGGCGGTGGATGAATCGGTCAAATTGTGCAAAAAAGTTTTTCCGAAAGGGAGCGGTTTTGTCAATGGACTGCTTCGAAATGTGTTGCGAGACGAAAAAGCCTTTGAGCTTCTGGTCAAGGATGAGAAAAAGGCGTTGGCAATCGAGCACTCGGTGTCAACGGACATCGTCAAGCTGCTTGTTTCGCAATACGGTTTGACGGAAACGAAAAGAATGCTCCGCGCCTTTGACGAAAAGCCGAAAATTTATCTGCGCGTGAATACGCTCAAAACCAATCGTGAAGAATTGCAAAACATCTTGCTGGCGGATGGAATTTCGGCAGAGCCGGTTGAATCAGAAGAAGCGGCGCTTTGGGTCAAAGGATTCAAAAGACTTGATGAAAGCGCGGCTTATCGGCAGGGATTGTTCACCGTGCAGGATTTAAGCTCCATGCTTACGGTTCGGACGATGGCGCCTCAACCGGAGGAGTGCATACTCGATTTATGCTCCTGCCCGGGCGGAAAGACGACCTTTGCCGCCGAGCTGATGGGCAATCGCGGCAGCATTTTGGCGCGAGATATTTCGTCAGCCAAACTGTCTTTGGTAAAATCCGCTTGCGAGCGTTTGGGCATTACAATCGTTCAAACCGAAGCGAGCGATGCGACGATTTTTGAAGAGGAATTGGCAAATCGCTTCGACAGAGTGCTCGTCGATGCGCCCTGCTCGGGACTCGGCATTCTGCGCAAAAAGCCGGAGATTCGTTACAAAAGGAAAGAAGAAATCGAGCCGCTCTATGAAATTCAGCGACAAATTTTGTCCAATGCGGCGAAATATGTCAAAAGAGGCGGTGTGCTGCTCTATTCGACCTGCACCGTCAATCAGGAAGAAAATGAAAATCAAATTCGAGATTTTTTGCATAAAAATGATTTTGAATTGCAGGAAGAGAAGCGCATTTTAATGCAAGAAGGGGAATCCGACGGTTTTTATATCGCCAAGCTGCTCAAAAAATAGAGCATGTGCAAAAAATCGGCGTACCACAAGGAGAATGAATGAAAAAAGATATCAAGTCCATGGCTCATCAGGAGCTTATCGACTTTATTATATCATTGGGCGACAAGAAATATCGCGCGGACCAAATTTATCCGCTGATTGCCAAAGGACTGAAGAGCACGGACGATGTGCCCAATATTCCGAAGTCGCTCAAAGAAAAGCTCAGCGAAGTATCCTATATTTCGAAGGCGAAAATTTATAAAAAATTGCAATCCAAATTGGATGCAACCGCAAAATATTTGATTGAGCTGGATGACGGAAATGTCATCGAGACGGTGTTTATGAAATATAAGCATGGCAATTCCATCTGCATCTCGACGCAGGTGGGATGCCGCATGGGATGTAAATTTTGTGCATCCGGCATCGACGGCTTGGAGCGCAATCTGACTGCCGGCGAAATGCTGGGACAGATTATAACCGTGCAAAAAGACATCGGGGAGCGCATTGCCAATGTCGTGCTGATGGGTGCGGGGGAGCCGTTGGACAATTTGGACAATGTCATTAAATTTTTGGAATTGGTGCATGAGGAAAAGGGCTTGAACATCGGCTATCGTCACATCACGATTTCAACCAGCGGATTGGTAAATGGAATAAATCGTTTGACGGAGCTGGATTTGCCAATCAACTTGGCAATCAGTTTGCACCAAACGAATCAGGAGAAACGAAGAGAGATTATGCCGATTGCCAACAAATACTCCATCGACGAGTTGATTGCTTCGGCAAAAAATTACGCCGTCAAAACCAAGCGGAGAGTGACCTATGAATATGCGCTCATCGACGGGGTGAACAATGACAAGCAGACGGCGCAAGCTTTGGTGAAGCTGTTGAAAAACAGTCTTTCTCATGTGAATTTGATTCCGGTCAATACGGTCGAAGGAAACGGATTTAAAAGACCGAGCGAAGAAAGCATCAAAGAATTTTTGAAAATACTCACGAAAAACGGAATTGAGGCGACGGTTCGCCGAGAGCTGGGCAGAGATATTTCGGGAGCCTGCGGTCAGCTCAAGCGAAGCGTTGTAAGCGAGGTGAATTAGTTTTGAACATATTTTTTGACTCTCATGTCGGAAAGAAGCGACAGAACAATGAGGACAATGTAAAAAGCATTCTTCTCGGCAAGCAATTATATGTTTTGATTGTTGCCGATGGTGTCGGGGGCGAAAAAAGAGGCGAGGTTGCGTCGGAGTTGGCAATCACCCATATCGAGCAATACCTGAGCGAAAATATGAAGGATGTCAACGCAGCCAAAGGGGACAAAGAGAAGACGATTCATCTGATAAAAAATGCCATCCTGCGCGCAAATTATATTATCAAAGAGCTGGCGAGCAGCGAAGAATATTATAAAATGGCGACAACGGTGGTGCTTGCGTTTATTTATAAAAATCAAATGCTCGTTGCCAATGTGGGGGACAGCCGATGCTATTTGCTCAAAAGAAAAAAAGGGCAATGTCATCTCGAGCAGATTACAAAAGACAACACCTTTGTGCAGGAATTGATGGACAAAGGGCTGATAACACAGGAGGAAGCGAAAACCTCCCGCGATAAAAATACGATTACGCGAGCAGTTGGTGCCGAATACGATTTGGACATCGACATTTACGAATTGACACTTGAAAAAAGCGATGTGGTTATGCTATGCTCGGATGGTTTGACGGATATGCTCGAGCATTCGGAGATGGAAGAAATAATGGAGAATGTAAATATCGAAAATATGGTGGAAAATCTCATACAGAAATCGCTCGAAAAAGGTGGAAGGGATAATATTACGGTGCTTTGTGCCGAAAACTGCGAGGTTATGAAATAATGGATAATTTAATCGGAAAGACATTAGGAAATAGATATGAAATTTTAAGCCAAATCGGTGAAGGCGGAATGGCATTCGTCTATAAAGCAAAATGCCATGTGCTCAATCGAATGGTTGCGATAAAAATGCTGAAAGATGAATTCGTCAACGACGAAGAATTCATCGACAAATTTAAGAATGAGGCTTTGTCAGCCGGCGGCCTCAATCAACAAAACATCATCAACATTTATGATGTTTCGGAAGAAAACGGCGTGCCTTATATTGTGATGGAATATGTGGACGGCGGAAATATCAAAGATATTATTCATCGTCAGGGCAAGATTGACAAAGATACGGTGCTGGATTATTCCAAGCAAATTGCACTCGCGCTTAAAGAAGCGCATCAGCACAAAATCGTGCATCGTGACATCAAGTCGCAAAACATTATGATTACGAAAAACAATATGGTCAAGGTTGCGGACTTCGGAATCGCCAAGGCGGTGACCAGCTCGACGATTACGGCTGTCGGAACGATTATGGGCTCGGTGCATTATTTTTCACCGGAGCAGGCGAGGGGCGGCTACATCGATGAGCGAAGCGATATTTATTCGATGGGTATCGTGATGTATGAGATGATAACCGGCCGATTGCCTTTTGACGGAGACAGTCCGGTCAGCATCGCACTCAAGCATATTCAAGAAGAGATTCGCTTCGACGACAACGATGACATTCCAAGCGAAATCAAAGATTTGATTCGAAAGGCGACACAAAAAAGTCCGGACAGGAGATACAAGACGATTGACGACCTCATCGACGATATCGAATATGTAAAAAATTCCAAAGCCGTCGCGCTGGATATGGGATTTGCCGATGAAACCTATCGCACGCAGGTCATCTCTCAGGATGATGATGAATATAAAATTTTGTTTACCGATTTGGCAAAAGAAAAGTCCGCTGAGAAATCCGGACGCAAAAAGCCGAAACCAAAACCGGTCAAAGAACAGCGCGAGGTCGAGGACGAATCCGACGGCAAGTTGGGCAAGAAGAGCTATTTCCTGATTGCACTCGTTGCTCTGCTCTCCTCATTGCTCTTTGTTTCGGCAATCTTCCTATTTAAGAATCAAATCGGGCCAATCGGAGATACGACCATTGAGACGCCGAGCTTCGAAAAAATGACGGTGGAGCAAGCCACCGCCGAAGCCGAGAAAGTCGGACTCAAAATCGTGGTGGACGGAACCGAAGTGAACAGCAAATTCGAGCCGGGACAAATCACCAAGCAAAATCCGCGCAAGGGTACGAAGGTCAAAGAGGGACAAGAGGTTCGCGTAACCGTTTCCGAAGAAAAGACCCTTGAGAAAATAAAAGTGCCGAATGTATTGCAGAAGAATGTCGATGAAGCCAAGAAAATGCTTGAAGAAAGCAATTTGAAAGCATTAGTGGAATATCAATCTGATGTGGCGGAAATCAACACCGTCATTTCGCAGACGCCAGAAGAAGGATATGAGCTGGAAGAAGGACAGCGAGTAAAAATCATCGTCAGCTCCGGAATCGACCAAAGTGAAGTAACTGTTCCGCAAGTGGTCGGAAGAGATTTGGAAGATGCGAAAAAAGCATTGCTCAGCTCCAAATTGAAATTTACCATTTCGTACAAAGAAGATAAAAATAAACCGGAAGGACAAATTTTGTCACAAAGTCCGAGAGCAAATGAAACAACGACCATTGATTCGGAAGTATCTATCGTCGTAAATCGTTATGAAAAACCGGTAATGTCTTCCGTTCCGATGGTGGTTCGACTCGATACCGACCGAACCGAAGTTCGCGTTGAAATCGTCGATATGAATACCGGCGAAGTCGTCATCAACCAAATCGTCAATCCGGTGGAACAGGACGGAACGGTTGCATTCAGCGTACAGGGAAAACCGGGTGAAACCAGAGAATTTAATATTTATCTCGACGGAGACCGAGTCAATGTATATGCATCTGAGACCGTCACATTTCCATAAAGGATAGAACATGATAGGAACGATAGTTCGAGCGATTTCCTCATTTTATTATGTCGAAGTCGGCGAAAAAATTTATGAATGCAAAGCGAGAGGGATTTTCAAGCACAAGAGTAAATCCCTCTTTGTCGGCGATAAGGTACAAATCGATATTTTAGATGAAGCGAACAAAAAGGCGAATATCGTCGAAATGTTGCCGCGCATCAATTTGCTCAAAAGGCCGCCGATTGCGAATGCGACACAGGCAATTCTTGTTTTCGCGCTCAAAAATCCGGACCCGAATCTGTCGCTCATCGACCGATTTTTGGTTCTCGCACAGCAACAGGAACTCGAAATCATCATCGTGCTCAACAAGGTGGATATCGATGATGCGAATCTGGCTGAATTTGTCAAAAGCTGCTATGAGCCGCTCGGTTATCCGGTGATTCCGATTTCGGCGACCGACGGCACACATATCGAAGAAGTAAGAAAATATCTCAGCAATCATATTTCGATTGTCGCCGGCCCATCGGGAGCGGGTAAGAGCACATTGATTAACGCGCTGATTAAAACTGATTTGAAAACCGGAGATGTCAGTGAGAAAATCGGGAGGGGACGACATACGACCAGATATGTCGAACTCATACCCATTGACGAATATTCCTACATTGCCGATTCGCCGGGCTTCAGCTCGATTGATTTGAATGAGCTGGACGAATTTGAGCTTCGCGAGAACTTCATCGAATTTCACGAATACGATACGGACTGCAAATTCGGCGCGAATTGTTTGCACGAAAACGAGCCGCAATGTCAAGTGAAATGGGCGGTCGAAAATGAGAAATTATCCAAGCAGCGATACAAGAGCTATTTACAATTATTAAATGAAATTAGAGAACAGAGAAGGAGAAACTACTGATGATTAAACTGGCACCATCCATACTTTCCGCAGATTTTTCAAAACTGGGCGAAGATGTCCGAAAGGTCGAGCAGGCAGGTTGTGAATACCTGCATATCGATGTGATGGACGGCTCTTTTGTTCCCAATATTTCTTTCGGACCGGTCGTCATCAAATCCATTCGAAAAAACTGCAATATGGTATTTGATGTGCATTTGATGATTGACGAGCCGGCGCGCTATCTCAAAGATTTTGCCGATGCCGGAGCGGATATTATCGTCGTGCATCAGGAAGCGACCAAGCATCTTCACCGTACGGTTATGGCGGTCAAAGAGCTTGGGAAAAAAGTAGGGGTCTCACTCAATCCGGCAACACCGGTGAGCAGCTTGGAATATATTTTGCACGAATTGGATATGGTGTTAATAATGAGCGTCAATCCGGGATTCGGCGGACAAAAATTCATTCCTTCCACCGTTCAAAAAGTCAAAGACCTCAAAGCGATGATGGATGCAAAGAATCTTCGAATCGACATTCAGGTCGATGGCGGGATTACCAAAGACACGATTCGCTCCGTAGTGGAAGCGGGCGCAAATATTTTGGTGGCGGGCTCCGCGATTTTCGGAAAAGAAGATATTCAAAAAGCGGTTACCGAGCTGAGAGAGAATGCCCGATAATCATTTTGAAACCAACCGAAGTGTTCATTGATTTTTCCAAGTTGGCGGGATTGCTATTGCAAATCACATAAAATTTGAATGTTTACTTTGAGACGAGTTGACTATATTTCAATCAGCTATAAGAATGAGGTTTCTGAGAATGGATGGAAAAAAGCTTCTGATTGTGACCAACGGCGACAATCAAATCGAATTTTTAAAACAAATCGCCACTCGTTATCAAGCGATAATTTCGGTGGATGGCGCTGCAAATATCTTGCTCCAAGCGGATATCATTCCCGACTTTTTGGTGGGCGACTTTGATTCCATCAAACCGGAAGTGTTGAAGCGATATGAGCAAAAAGGGACAAAACGCATTACATTGATACCTGAAAAAGATTTTACCGACACGCATATCGCACTCGACAAAGCCGTCGAGCTCGGCTACAGCCGAATCGATATGGCGGGCGCTTTCGGCAGTCGATGGGACCACAGCCTCGGCAATCTTAATCTGCTCTACTATGCTTTTCAGCAAGGCGTGGATTTGCGACTCATCGCCTGCGAAAATGAAATCTCCATCATTGGCGAAGGCGAGTATATTTTTGCCAAAAGAGAAAATTTTTACTGGTCATTTCTGGCTCTGTTCGAAGATGTGAATATCTCGATTGAAAATATGAAATACAATTTGAAAAACAGAGAAGTCAAACGAGGCGAAAGCATCGGTCTGTCCAATGAATTCTTAGGCGATGCAAAAATCACAATAAAAAAAGGCTCTGCAATTATCATACAAAGCCAAAAATAATAAAAGCTTGCCACGCGGTCAAGCTTTTTTCATTACTATGCTCTTTGAACTTTTCCAGAACGCAAACATCTGGTGCAAACTTTAACTCTCTTTGGTGAGCCATCCACAATCGCTCTAACAACTCGAAGGTTAGGAGTCCAAGTTCTTCTTGTATGACGGTTCGAGTGACTTACATTGTTACCGGAAATCTTTCCCTTTCCGCATACATCACAAACCTTTGCCATGCCAAACACCTCCTTTGAATAAAATCGTAAATCTAACAAACAATATAATAACACAGCTTTGCGACAAATGCAAGAAGTTCTTTCGGAATAGGGGGATAAATTGCATCTTTCTTGAACGAGGTTTTCATATCTTTGTGTCGCAAATTGAAAATCCACTTCCATTCGAAATTGTAATTCCAAACTTATTTTTGCCCTTCTTCGCCATACACAAGCAATTCTCCACCTTTGATATTGTCGATGAGATACTGTTTCCAATCCGATTCAAGCTCCTTGTAACTTTTGCCGAAGTATTCTTCAAAGGTGATTTTGGTAAAATCCTGTACTGAAAAGTAGAGCATTTTTTCATAACCGTAGGTTTCGACCAGATAGCCAAAAAAGCTGACATTGGCAAAATAGTTTTGTTGATCAGGTGCCGAGATTCCTTGATACGAATCTCTTTTTGGCTGAAGAGCTACTACTGTATCACTCATTAGTCCTTCCAGTTTGTAAGCCTCCGGATAACCGAGCGCAGCTGCATACTTAATATGAACCAGCTTTTTATACTTTTCTTCATCTCGATATTGTCGTCAAAAAATTTAATGATTCTCTCCAGCTTGGTCGCGGAATCGTATTGCTTGTCCTTATCTAAGAGTTGAATGGAAAAACCGTTGATATCGCGCCGCGTGTCGATGGTTAATTTGATGAAGCCGGACGATGGACTCACTTTGATTTCGTTGATATGATTGTAGAGTGCTTCTAAATAAGTAAGGTCGATGTTGTTTTGCTCCGCCCAAGGTTTGATGTCCTCGATGGAAATTTCTTCCTTTAATAACTTTTCTTTTTTGCCGTTGTCGAGCAGATATTTGACCAGACTTGTCGATGCAAAAGTCAGATTCTTTATTTCTTCTTCGCTTGAAAAGTCGGGGAAGAAATG
>JBGZSM010000100.1:0-6129 GCA_041853585.1 Filifactoraceae bacterium | reverse complement strand
TCCGCTGTCGTTGATAAAATCCTGGTCATTTGCCAAAGAGTAGATATTTCCTCCCGGTGCGGTGATGTCCGGTTTGAAATCACCGTCCGCTGTCAATCCGAAGCTTGAGAATGCAGAGATATATCCTGCCGTCTTGCTTTCGAAAGTTACTACCCCTTTATTAAACTTAAGGAATTGTTGTTTTTCATTCAACTTCAATCCAACGCTTCTCGGTACTGCCGCTACTGGTACAGTCGCTTTATCAACGCCCGCCATACCGAAAGAAGTGTCTCCGCCGGAAGCCGAGTTAAAGATAATAACACCGACTGCCCCTTTGCTGACGGCATTTGCCACTTTTTCCGAGAACGCAATTTCTCCACGCTCAATCAATGCGTATTTTCCGGTAAGATCCACATCTTTTACATCGTCCGGTTTTCCAAGTCCTACGAAAATATATTCATACAGCTGCGCATCATCAAACTTCGCTTGGGTTCCTTGCCACTGAATTTCAAATCGATCCCCGCTGGAAGAATCTTTGCTTGAATATGCGGTAAAATATGGTCCCACAACCACATCATTTTGCAAGGAAGCAACCGCCAATGAATTTTCCTCAATCGCCGGTGTTCCCAAAATACCGTAGTCCGGATTTGCAGCATCCGGCAATATACCCAGTTCATCACCAAAAGCGGTTTCGTTTCCGGCTGCAATCGCTACAACGCATCCGGCTTCTTTTAATTTTTTAAGCGCATCGATGGTATGCTTATCCATGGAGCGATAATCACCCGCCGGCGCACCCAAACTCATATTTGCGGAATCCGCTTTCAATATAGCGGCATCGTCCAATGCTTTTGCATAATACACCGAGCTGGTTCCCGGGCTTCCGTCCTTAAACACACGCATGAGCGCAAGCTGTGCTTCCGGTGCAATTCCGCAGAATACCGCATCTTTGTCGCCGCTCTTAAAGATAACGGCATTACCCGCTGCGATTCCGGCAACATGTTGTCCATGAGAACTTAGTTTCGCTTCTTTCATGTTATTATTGAACTCACGATAGTTATATGCAAAAGGAATCTTATCTTTTACATAATGTCCCTTGAGTTGCCCCGATAAAATAAGCGCTTTGACTTCCGCTTCACTCAGTTTTGCGCTGCTTGAATCCGTCAAATAAAACGCTCGATGCTCCATATCATAACCGGAGTCGATGATGGCAATCAGCGTTCCCTCTCCCTTGTTATTTTCATAAATTTTGGGACTTCCTACGATTTCTCGAACATCAAAAGGATCTCTAATCGCACTTCGGAGTTTGATTTCATTCTCATTCTTTGTCATTACCGTCAATGGATTCTTAAGAGTCGGCTTGCTTCTTTGTGTTGCAATCTCAACAAAATCCACATAATCCAATTGAGCAATCGTTTTAGCCTGTTCAAAGGTCAATTCTGCCGAAAATCCAAAGAACAATACATGGTATTCAAAAATCGTAGAGATGTCGCCTACTTCGTTTTTAATTCGACGAAGACCCTCTTCTACGACATCTTCCCCAAGACTTTGTTGTCTTGATACATTATCGCCCTGATACAATCTGCTTGCCGGGACGATTTGCCCCAAATTTTGAAAAGCTTCCGGCTTAAAAGAAACGATGACCTCCACGGAATCTTTCTCTTGAAGCTTTCCGTTTGCCTGATACAACAAAGCCTGCAAAGCTCTTGTGTTAGTGGCGGTTGCATTTTCATCATTCTCTCGAGTTATTTTCCCGCCAAGTTCATCTCTCAGCGAAGACGATTCCGCATTGTTCGCAAAAGTAAAGTTTGGAATTATCAAGAGTAATGCTAAAAAAACCGATAACACTTTTTTATTCATAAACTACCTCCTTATATTGAGGTAATCAATCTTGATAATCTATTCCCCGAAAAATTCCCCCTCCCTCTTAAATAATTGGACGATTTTATTTCAGCATGTTCTTCCCTAATTAAATTCGCTTATGTAAAAAAGCCCCTCATTGAAATATCCTATCTAAATTGACCCCTCTACTTCGAAACATATTAAAAAAAATGTTCCATTTTCATTATAAACCAAATCGTCTTAAAATTCAAAGCTTTTTTTAGCAAAATATATCTCTGTTATATAATTTTAATCCTTTATTCCTGTTATTGATGGAAATCAAGAGTCTTATCTATAAAAGTCAGACTTCATCTGTCTTAAAATTACATCGTCAGCGAAATTTAAAATCGGATTTCATTTTAAGTTCCGTACAAATATGCTCGAAAAAATTTATCGGAGTTAAATAATTAAAGGAAAGTTTAATACCAATCTCTATTCAAAGACATCTTAAAAAGCCTAACATAAAATTTTATATTTCTATACCAATGTATTCCTTCCTATTTATAGTACATTTCAAATTCTATCGAATCAATGAGGAATTCGTATAATAAATCATTTGAATCTGCTCCAAAGAATTACTATCTTTTTATTGCTCAAAAATTCTATAACAAATAATGCTAGCATTTCTCAGCATGGATTCTGAATTTAAAAACACGAGATTCCCGAAAAACGAAAATCTCGTGTTCTTGTTCAGCATTCTCAACCGATTATGCTGCTTTACTTTGTTTTAATTAACTTCCGGCTTATTTTGGTTCCCCATTCAGTTTGATGATTGCGGTCAAAATTGCTTTTGCGGAAGAATCCACTTCATCCTGCGCTACATCTTCACGGTTCTCAATCTTCGCCAGCAAATCTTCTGCCGCTTTTACCGCTTGGTCATACGCATCACGCAACGCCTGCTCACTTGCATGAACATAGCTGTCACTTTCTTTTACTTTTGGAGCTTGTTTTACAAGCAACTCAAGCAAAGCAGTGTTTGGCGGAACCGGTAATTTGTCTTTTTCGTCAAATCCAAGATTGATAAATGATGATTCAATCTCTTTTACTTGACTATCCACTTCTTGCTGGGTTGCAGCATCGTCTTCCAGAATCTGCAATCCTTTTTCAATTGCATATTCATAGCGTTTTTGATTTGCTTTTTCAGACTCTTTATAGTTCTCTGTTTCGCGAACTCGAGCTGCATCATTTACCCATCGCTTCAGATAAGCTTTTTCTGCCGGAACAGCTTCCGGTAGAAGTTCAAATGCTGCAAGCGCAATTCTTATCTCCTTGGTCGCATGCTCAACTTCTTCCGGTGTTACATCCTCTTTTTGAAGAAGTGCTTCCGCATCCGCAATTACCTTGTCGATTAAGTCTTTTGCTTCTTGCTGTGCCATTTTGAATCTTGGTGTTGCTTTTACAGCCTTCGCATCATTGATAGCCTTTTCAAGATTTGCTGTGTCAACGATACCGATTGCTTCAATTGCATTCACAATCAATTTTGTTACTTTATCAATCTCTTTTTGATTTGTTTTTCCTTTTTCCTTAATCTTTGTAATCAGGTTTTCACCCTCTTTAATCGCTTCTTCCAACGCCAATTTTTGTTTTGGATTCGCTCGATTGTATTGAGGATTCTTTTGAACCGCTTTTGCATTCTTCAATGCTTCTTCCAACTTGCTTGTATCCAAGTTCGGTTGCGATTCGATACCTTTTTTAATTAAGTTCATCGCAGAATTGATTCGATTGATTGCCGCAGTAACTTGATTAGCTGTTACCTTTTCACCTTTTTTAAACTTCTCAAGAAGGTTTTGTCCGTTTCTAAGAGCAATATCAAATCGGTTCTTTTTGTTTCTATCCGCATTTTTATACTGATAGTCTTCTTTGAATTCTTCTGCTTCTTTAACGATTTTTTCAAGTTTGTCTACATCCGGAAGCGGTACTGCTACACGAATAGCTTCCAATGCATTGTCAATTCGCTTGATTGCTTCTTCAACCTGCTCGATTGTAGTAGTGTCTTGTGTTTTCAGTTCTTTTGCTGCCGCAATTGCTTCATCCAATGCTTTCTGCAATTCCGGATCAGCTACTTTATACTGATATCCTTCTTTTGCTTTTTCAGCTTCTTCTACTTTTCTATCCAGCTTTGTGAAATCAACAATACCAATTGCACGAATTGCATTTTCAATAGCTTGAATTGCATCTTTTACTTCCTGCTCAGTAGCATCCTTCTTCTTCATAAGAGCTTCCGCATTCTTCAATGCTTGCTCCAACGCATCTTTCAAATCCTGAGATGCTGCATTGTAACGATCGGTTTTCTTTGCATCTTTCGCTTTTTGAATCGCTTTCGCCAATGCTCGTTTGTCAACCGGAGCCGGCGGTGCAATCAAGCCGAATGGTTTTTCAGCATCTTTGATTGCCTGAACAGCCTTATCTACATCCGCTTGAGTTGCATTTCTGTTCCAAAGAACTCGAATTCCCGCTGAAATTGCATCCTGGTATGCTTTTTTCTGCTCCTCGGTTGCATTTTTAAATCCATCGGTCGATTCAACCCAGTCTGCTTTGTGAACCAACTCGGTCAACTCTTTTTTATCTACATCGGACTCAAATAGCTCGATGCTGTACTTAATATTACCTGATTTAGATAGGAGTGAAGAATGATTGATTTTGATAGGGAATCTGAAATCATATTCTCCCAATTCCAAATTGAATTCTTCTCCTAGGAACACTACTTTTTGATACAGACGCATCTTGTAGTTCGGTGAGCCTTCTTTTAGATTGACTATTACCTCATAATCCCCATGAAGGAATTCTTTGTTATAGCCAATGAATTCTCCCAGTAGAGAATCGAATTCAAATTTCAAATCCGTTTCTGTATAGTCGTCGCTTGAAACGACTTTAACAGATTCCACATTCTGATAGATTTTCTTGTAGTTATCCAGATTTTGACCAGGTACTTTGTATCCTCTTACATCCACTTCTACACGATAAATTCTTGCAAGACGAATAGTAACGACCGCTTGCGGTTTTTCTTTTGTAACTTCAAATTTGTAACGATACATATTATCCGTCGGATCGAAGTTTTCTTCGTCGAAGAATGTGTAGTTCTTGTGATCAAATGGTCGCTTGAATTCAAGTACATATTTTCCAAACGGCAAGAAGTTCTCATCATAAACTCTTGTGTCTGTCGGATCTTGGCTCTTGATTACATATTTCGGTTTATATGCATCCGGTTTGGACTGCCAATCCAGATTTACCGTAACACTACCGATATTGTCGATGTCTTTAGCAGTTTCTCCGTTAAATTCAGATTTATTGTAACCTAAATCCCAAATCACTACATTCACATCTTTAAGCGCAACGCCGTCCGGAATCTTATATCCTTTGGTTATACGGTCATAACGAATGATTTTCTTATCCGCATCCTTACCGTAGCTTACCTCAACACGCTTTACACCAACATTGTCGGTAGGCTCAAATTTTAGCAATCGAGTTATTTCAAAATATCGTCCATTCTTTGCACTCGGTTTTACCGTATCGACAACAAATGGAATCTCGATATCTTTTGCTTTTTGAGATTCACCCTTCGTTCCCCAGCTTTGAATAACGGCAACATAGTTTCCGTCTTTCGGTCTTTTGCCCGCTTCTTTCGGCCAAGTTCCCGCAAAGTTTGAGTTAAGCTGATTCGGGTTAGCAGTACCGTAATTCTTGATTTTATCAATCTTACGCTGCATATTTTCTACGCCCGACTCCACTCGATTTCCATCTTGATCCAAAGGATATACATCCACCTGAGTCGAACCGTTTCGAAGCATTACATAAAGCATATTGATATCATCCGCCATGTTGTCTCCATTTGGCGAAATAACCAATTTGTCTTCAAACTTAGGGTCTCCAAAATCAAATCCATGAACCGCTCCCAAAATTTCACTTTCTGCACCTAATTGAACAAAAAGATGAGTATAATCAAGGTTTCGTTGCGGTTTCCAGTGTGAATTTACATCCGGTTTGTAGTAGAACGGATATCTGCCCGCTTTGATTAAATCATAGATTGGAGCTTCCACATAATCCACGCCTTCCAATCCTTTTTCTTTTCCAACGAAAGTAACAAATGGAATGGAAAGATCTTCTTCATCGCCTTCCAACAGTACGAATCCGTCTACAAAGTATCCGTTCGGCATTTTGGCTTTCAGCTCCGCTGTCTTGGAAGAAGAATCCAACATCAATTGAACGGTTGCTTCTCCGTTCGCCGGTACAGTTACCTCTCCGGTTGGTAAATCCAATCCCAAATCATGTGGT
>JBGZSM010000099.1:0-45357 GCA_041853585.1 Filifactoraceae bacterium | reverse complement strand
TATTTTTCATCTCAACCTCCTTTGCCCTTGCCTTTGCCTTTGCCTTTGCCTTTGCCTTTGCCTTTGCCTTTGCCTTTGCCTTTGCCTTTGCCTTTGCCTTTGCCTTTGCCTTTGCCTTTGCCTTTGCCTTTGCCTTGATTGTATGCCCTCCCCGTTCCGATGTCAATATAGAGCGGCTTTCTGTAAACTTTTTGTAAACATTTGGAAAGCCAAGCAACATGACTTTCCCGTTTCGGGCAAAAAAGACCCGACTCAATCTGAAACAAATTGAGCCGAGTCTTCTTATCGATTTCATCAAAATTATCCGCTGGCTTTTATAAAAATTTTCGTTACATCCCGCTTTGTCAAACTTCGACTTAAAATCATGCCGTTGCCTTAAAATAGGTCGCCATGCCGTTGCCCACAACAAGTCCTCTGCTTGGAACCTGCCATCCGATCAAAATAATGTTGAAAATATCCACACAAGCTCCCGCCGCATTGATCATAAAAATCATCATCCAGTAGCCATGATAGATGTTCAATATTTTAAGCAAAATCGGCATTACAAATGACAATAGCAGTAAAGGCATAATCGAAACGATTATAAAGCGAGCTTTTGTCAAAATTTCTTCCGAATACACGAAACCGAAAAAACCATTTATCCCGAAAAATGTTTTGTCGGAGCTCAGCGCATTCGGTATTGTGAGCAAATGAATGATTTCGTGAAGAAGAATATATCCATAGATTCCCAATATATACAAAACTAATTTCAAATCAATCCGAAAAATAATTTTCTCAAATTGAAGTGATTCTCGAAATTCCGGAAACAGAAAATACAGCCATCTTCCACAGATAAAAAAGAGCAAAATGGAAATCGGCAGTGCCGCCCCAATTACTCCTGCCATTCGCTTAGGCTCTTTGAGCGGTTGCCATCCTTCTCTCATCAAGGATTCCTTTCTTGCTTTGTTCTCAGCCGGTATCTTACCAATTAGACGCATAACTACCTCCATGTAAATTGTTTGCATAATTCTTTTCGTATCCGGTTCAAAACTGCACCCTGACGATTAAAAACTTCTCGAAATTCAAGATCCTCACTATTCATTTACTACAACAAAGCTGTCTTCACCGAGTCTTTTCATATACTCCGCTCGAATTTTTTCCGTTTCGGCTTCTCTCGATTTGAAAAATTCATCTTTCAATTTCAACAGATTATCCATCCTATCGTTGATTCGCTTATCCAACTTGTCGTAGGTATCAAGGTCAATGATATTTTGGTCTCTTAAATACATTTGCATCTTTCTGAGATTATCCGCCTCCTTATAGAGCGTCGTTGTCAAATCATTCGACGGAGTATAATTCCCTGCAAAAGTATGTGCATTTGATACTCTCAAAACATCTGTCTCTTCCAGTTTTTTCCAATCATATTTTGAATTTGCAAGCTCGTGAATTCGCTGGAGTTCAGTCACCAGTGATTGAGCCGTATTGGTTGTCGCATAATATCCACCCGCCGCATCGGCTATCTGTCTCAATTGCAACTCCTGTGCCGGGTTTACATTGAAGCCGACAATTCCCATAATCGGTTTGACCCCTAAATTCTGAACATTTTTTGCTGCTTGAATCGGGTCGCCGTCACAGCTTTCGATTCCGTCGCTGATAATATACAAGATATTGAGATCTTTTTTGTCTTGGAACTGCTCAAAATCTTTTGCTCCGAGCTCAATCGATTTAGCAATCGGAGTCCAACCGGTCGATGTAATCGGTGCAAGTTTTTCTTTAATCGCCGCCACATTCAATTTCTCAATCGGATGTATAAGCTCTGAGCTGTTGCAGGATTCCGCCTTGCCCGCTTTGGTATTATTTCCTTTGTGCCCATATACTCTAAGACCGACATTCGCATTCTCCGGCAGCGAATCTAAAATTTGAACAATGGACTCCTTGGCGATATCCATCATGGTCTTCCCGTCAATCTCTTTTGCCATACTTCCGCTGGCATCAAGCACAAGTTCAATATTGATTTGCACATCCTCCAAAAGTGACTGTCCCGTAATCGGATGCGTTTTGTCATTCTTAAAGATGATATATCCGTACTCCCGAAGGTCCGCGGCACCTTTGTAATCCGCCGCCATAAGATATAAAAGTTGCGTAAAAATCTGATCCGCCTGCTCATCGCTCGCTTTTTCAATTTTTTCAAATTGGTCTAAATAAGTTTTGAGCTCTTCCATCTCATTGGAAAGATATTCATATTCTCCATCTGAAGTGAGTAGACCCTTCGGATAATCAACTACACTTTTGTAATCATAGATCGGCATCGGATGTTTTGAAAAAAGCCCCGTCAGGGATTGAAAATCTTCTTCAGAACCCTCCGCATCACCCTTTAAATCATTTTTTTCCTTCTCATCATTTTTCTCTTGTTCCGTAGTGACCTTTTCCTTTTGCTCCTTATCGGCAGATTGATCCTTACCGCTACAACCCGTCAAAAGCAACACCATAATCATAAACAAAGTAAACAGATTTCTTCCTTTTCTCATAAAACCTCCAAAATCTTTTTTAAGTGAAGTAGAAAAACTTTTACCATTTTATCAAATTGCTTCTCCCACATTATTTTATCTTTTGGTTTCTACAAAGTCAATCCGCTTTTAATCAAAACCATAATGAAGCCTTTGTAAAAAGAAACACCGAAGCTTCCATCTATGAAATTTCGGTGTCGTTAAATCAAATTTTTCTATTCTGGAGAATCAGCCATAGATTGAGCAAGACTCCGTAAATGACAAGACAGATTGACATCAGATAATATGCCCTGCTCCAGTCCGTATTCATCCAAAAAATAAATCCTGCACAGCAGAAAGTCAGCAAACAAATAAATAATGTTGTGAGCCGCTCTTTTCTTTTTCGAATCCTTATCATCTGTAAGAATATGAAAAATAACAGCAAAACAATCGCTGCAATCCGAAAGATTCCCATCGGATAGTTACTTTCCCATTTGCCATTGAGATAGACCACATGACGAATCATCCCCAGCTTTTTTTTAGTGAAGTAATGAAAAGCAAACGCTCCGAGAAGTAGCAGTTGCACCACAAAAAGGACAAGGAATGATCCGATTTTATTTTTTCGCTTGTTTGTCATTAGAAAGTTCTCCTACCGTAGAATAGGTCACTTTACCTTTAGGGTCACCTATTTGAACAGGAAGATCCTTGTTCATCTGCCACTCATACCATCCACCATCATAAACACTCATATTGTCATAACCGTTTTCGTACATGATCAAGAATGGAATGGAAGCTCTCCAACCTGTTCCACAGTAGAACGAAATCTGATTGTCAATTTTGAAATCCAAATCACTCCAAAGCTGTTTCATTTCATCCACGGTAATATATGTGCCGTCTTCATGCGTATAATCTTCCATGTGGAACGGATCGCTACCGCCCTTTCCCCATACAGCTCCCTTTGGCTCACCCGCTTTTTCAATATAGCTGTATCCACTGGTATTTCCTAAAAATTCCTCTTTGGAACGAATACTTACCAATTTGAAATCATCATTGCTTTCCAAGTTTTTCTTAACCTCTTCCAAGCTCATAATGTATTCGGGATGTGCCGGAACTTTAACCCCGAAAGCTTCAACCGGTGTTGGCTCATTCGCTTCCTTCTCCAGTTCAAAGCCAGCATTTTTCCAAGCATTAAGCCCCCCATTTAGAATTTTTACATTTTCCACTCCTGCCCAAAGATATGCATGCGCAACTCGAGCAACACCGGATGGGTCCGGACCATATAGTATTACGGTAGTATCCGAAGTAACTCCCGTCTCAAGCAATGCCTTCTCCACTTCTTCCGGTGTTTTGATATTCCAAAGAGGCTCGCCTTCAATGCTACTCGTATCTACATGAATTGCCCCCGGCAAATGTCCGTTACTATAATCCGGGCTATCTTTAGCAGAGCCCCATCCCGCTTCAGCAATTAAATATTTTTTAGACTCTTCCTGCTGTCCATCTATCACACTCTTTACCCACTCCGGTGTTACAAACACCTTGCGTACATCAACCGCCTCCACTTTAGTAGCTTCTGTTGATGCCGGTGGTGGTGTAGTCCCTTCATTCTGAGACTGCTCAGTCGTTTTTGCACATCCGGATATCAATGCTCCCACGACAAACAGACAAGTCAATCCTGTAATAAATTTTCTTTTCATAGTTCCTCCTTTTTATTGGACGATTACTCTTAATCACCCACTCCTCGTTTTTAGCCCCTTTGGAGCTATTCAATTCCAACAATGATGATAAATTTTTTCAAATAAAACATTATAATACGGGGTTGTTTTATCATCCAAAAATCTTCATCTTGCTTATAGTTTTTGTGCTGAGACGATAGTATTATAATCTCCGGCAGCTATTTTATCAAGAAATCCGTTTATTAAAAATTTTTATCACTATCATAAATTCGCTTAATAACATTCGCTTATTGATAAAAAATCTGTTATAAATGCAAATTCTTTTTACTACTTCATATAGTCATTTGCAATCCGATCTAAAAATTCATGACTGATATAAAAGTCGAGTTTTTTGCGTGTATCTTCATTTTGGATTGGACGGAAAGGATCTTGATATTCGACCCACGCCATTGCACACCATGTCAGTCCGCGCAGGCAATTTAACCGAATATAATCCATCGAACGCTCACTAATTCCCGATGTATCAAACCTTCTGCCAACAGCCTTTGTGTAGTCATTCAAAAAAGACTCAATCTGCTCGGAACTTAGAACATGTTCCGTCTTCCACAGCGTTGTCGTCGGCGCGAGAAAATGTCCGAGATCCTGCGCCGGATCGCCATACAAAGGCTTTTCCCAATCGACCAGTCGGCAAAATCCATCTTCTACGAGAAAATTTCCCGAGTTCAATTCCGTATTGATACAGCATTGCACAGTTTCTTCATTTTTCATCGCAATCTCAAAACCGACTTCAAGCATCTGCCGAATTTTCTCGGCTTTTTTACTGTCGCAGTATGTCGAATTCTTGTATTTTGCAAACAATACCTGACATTCATCCACCATCGCCCGTTTCGGATTCTTAGGTATAATCAAATTTTTGGGATTTACTTTGATGGAATGAAGATCCGCCAAACAATCCGCAGCAGCAGCCAAATCCTTTTGATAATCCAGTGCCACACCATTTAAAAATTCCATAATCAAAAAACCGTAAGGCAAAATCTCTTTGCTATCGTCAAAATAAATAGGTTTCGGTGTTCGACCGCTGTTTTCAAGCGCTTTGAGTGCAAGATATTCATATTCAATCTGGTTCGGCAGATGCATCTGGCTTCCCGTGTTGATTCGAAGCACAAGTTTTTGACTTCCATCTTCAAAAAGGTAGTTGATATTGTATTCGCCTTGAGCGAGTTTTTGAATCTTCCAGTCGTTTTGCTCTCCTTGTAAATCTAATTTTTCTTTATGATCGACAAGATATCGTCTAAGTTTTTCTTGCATTCTTCTCCTCCTCTTTTCAGCCGCTCAATCAAATTCTGTAGATCCTCCGGTGTATCTACATCGTGATGTTTGGCCACAATCGCGTAGCTGGCAATATCCTCAATCGCTTTGACGCTTGCATGACACACATCCGGATTGTTTTTGTCGAGATTTGAAAATACTTGTGGAATCGGCCGTCGCATTCCAATCAAATAATATCCTTTGTCAAAGGTGGGCGCAATTACCACATCGACATAATGGAGCTGATAAAGTGCATGAATAATATCTCCGCCCGATATTTCGGGAATATCCGTACCAAAGAGAATCACTTGCTCATAGCGTTTACGAAAACACCATGCAAAAGCCCGCTCCATCTTTTCCCAAAGATCCTCCCCCTCCTGCAACAAATATCTACCAAAGGAAGATTTTTTCTCTTTGGTAGAGCGGGCGGCTTCTTTGGCATTGTCTGCCAAATCGCTTATGTTAAAAACCTTCTCCGAATTTTCCTCTTGAAACTCTTGATTTGATTGCGTTCGAAGTTCTGAATAGGTCTCGTTCACAATCGATTGGAGAATCTCCAGCCCCTGAGACGGCGTATAGAAGAAGAACACATTACAATCCACTTCTTCCGTTGTTTGAATAGCTGCCTCTATCGCTTTTTTGAGAAACAGTTCGTGCAACTCTTTTGCTTGCTCCGGACTGAACTTTGAAAACAATCTTGTCTTAGTCTGCCCGGAAATCGGCACCCGAGTAAATATAATTAACGCAGTTTTTTTAGTTTGTTTTTCCATATCGATAACACTCAATTGCTTTTTATTTGGACGACAGAAAATGGCTCTTTACAATAATTTAGTCAACGCTCGATTGACCACGGATTTTTTGGTATCCGGTTTCTCATTTGTGCCCAATATTTCGATTAAAAAGTGGTGAACATTCCGGCTTCCTGCACGAGCAATATTTCCACAGCAGGTCGCGCAGTAAGTGTAGATCGGTGTTTGTTGTGTATGTTGTGCCAGTGTCGTCGTCATCTCCTTCGCAAGCTCCCTTTCCCGAACAATCGCTACCCCGCCCAATCCGCAGCACTGAACATCATCGAGCAGCTTATACGGCACATCGATAAAATCGGCCATATTCTTGAGCAATTTGTTGGTTCTTCGGTCAGGGCAAGGAGGGAAGATTTCAATTTTTTTCGCACCTCCCGCATCCACCTTTTGACCAATTCCAAGCTCTCTGAGCTTGTCGTAAATAAAGGTAATTTTGCAATCCAGCTGTCCATTAAAATAATAGTAGCAATTTGGACAGAGCAGGATAATCTCATCAATTTCATTTTTTTTAATCTGCTCCCCGATATTGCTCAATATCTTTTTTTCACTCTTTTCCATTCCCAGCTCCGAAATCGGCTTTCCGCAACAATCATAAGCTACGCCGATGTCATACTGAGAAAGTAATTCTACGAGATATTTTGTCGTCTTCGGATAGAAGGATGGAAAATTGCAGCCGGGAAAAAGCACCGAGCGCTTGTTCGCCGAGCGGTAGTTTTTGAATACATAATTCTTTTTCTCCGCAATCAACGGTGCATAGCCCTTCGGATCTCCGCTTTTTCTCACGCGATCCCTTCTCATATCAAGGATAATATCTCTACACTTGATATCCATCGGGCAAACTTCATCACATTTTCCGCACAAAAAGCAATGATAGGACAGTTCATACAGTTCCTCAATATCCCCAATGTCAATATCATACTTTGTTAAAAAGGTACAATGATTCGTACAAGCCTTGCACTTGATACAATTTCTGGTCATCTCCTTATAATTCATTTTCTTTTTTCTCCGTCCATTCTCTTTTTAAGCAAGAAACTGCTTCCAAAAACAATAACCGCAAGTATAGTTGCCATCGTAAAATAAAGCGCTCTATTATTCCGCTCCGTAAAACCCGCCACGCCGAAAGTGAACATTGCCGTTCCGGGTAGCATGAATATCATCGAGTAGATAGTAAAGGGCAAAAGCTTGATATCCGTTATCCCATAAGCAAAGTTTTGAAGGTTATATGGAAAGATTGGCAGTAACCTTGTAATCATAAGCATCGTCATTGCATTCTTATCCGTATCTTCGAGCAAAAGATTCTCCAAATACTTATTTTTTCGTATCATCGGCTCGATAGCTTCTTTTAAAAAATATCGTCCTGCCAAAAACGAAGCCACCGCCCCAATCGTAGCTGCGATCGTACACAGTAAAGTTCCCAGCCAAGCCCCGAAAATAACCCCCGCAACAATGGCAAAGCTTACCCCCGGCAAAGCCAGCAACACGCAACCTACAATCGTGGCGAGAATATATATGCAACTTGCAAGAAATAAATTTTCCTTTGCAATATTTCTCAGGTATTCTATGTTCTTCGGACCAAATATTTCCCACCCGAAATATTTGGATGCTCCTCCCAGAATCAGCAATAGTGCTACAAAAAGAAAAGCTCGAAGCCTACCGGGATTCTCAAAAAAAGATTTAGTTTTTCTCAATTCCTTCCCCTCCCGCTAGAATTTTATAAGCCTCATTCTTGAAAAGAGCAATATCTTTAATTGTTGGCAAATTGATGAATGCTTTGTCCTTCGTATGATTGTCCGCAGGTTTTAATTTTCCGAATTTCAACAGCTCTTCATTCATCTCATATTCGTCCAAATGCTCTTCAAACAAGTCCGGTCTCATCAAGTAGATGTCTGATGTAATATCCCAATTATAAAAACCTTGCAGCCCATAATCTTTCTCATTGTGCTCAAACCAGTAAGCGGTCTTTTCAAGAATATATCGTCCTCGCTCGGTGTGAATCAAATTGCTTTCAAATTCTTCACGAGTAAAAAGAGTTGCCAAACAATTATTTCCCGTCATTGTTGCTATTTTTCCCGCCTTACTCAACACGATGCGTGTGGATTGGTAATCGACCGAAAAATTGAGCTCCTGCATCGGTTTATTCCCAACAATGAGATTTTCCGTAATCCCTCCCATCAAAACGATTTGCGATATATGACTGAAAAAATCGGAATCCAATTGGTAGGCGGCATTTAAATTCGTAAGCGAACCGACTGCCAAAATATTCAATGCCCCACTGTTTTCCCTTGCCAATTTCACAAGTTGTCTTGCCGCTTCATTGTCGGAAGAAAGTTCTTTGCTGCCTTTATATAATGGGATGTCTGACATTCCGATATCTTCCAACAGAGTTTTCGTAGCATGATAGACCGCATCGATGGTATTATTTCCATGCGTCGTTGTGATTGCTAACAGTTCCGCGTCTCTTTTATTCAACAGATATAAAAGTGCCATTGCATCATCTACATCACATCCAGGTATTCCCATGGTATTATCACAATCTAAAACTATTTTCACAACTCCCTCCTTCCCGCGACCAATGACTTTCGATTTATTGACTTCTCTTATCGAATATCTTGATATTCTTTGTAAATCTGTTCTATATCTTCGCCTTGACGGTATTTCCATTGTAATTTTTGCATTTGAATCATCGTTTTAATCGCTCCGTTTTGAACAAATCTTCTAGCGGAGGTGAATAAAACCGAGTTCGTCATCTTTATTGCTTTGTTCAGCTTCTTGATTCTGAGTGAAAATTCATAGTCCTCCATGATCGGCATATCCGAAAATCCTCCGAGCTCCTCAAAAAAATTTTTATAGATAAAGATTCCTTGGTCTCCAAACATAATTTTTCTCGTCATGACCCGAAAACCCGACAAGTAACCGCAACAAGTCATTAGCCACGAATTTGGTAGAAATCGCAGCCTGAAACATCCGGCTTCTGCATATTTTAACGCCGATATAATATCTCGTATGGATGTTTTCGGTACTTTGCTGTCGGCATGCAGAAACCAAAGAATGTCTCCGGTTGCTCTACTTGCACCGTAATTCATTTGATTCGCTCTTCCTTTTTTCTTGGATATAAGCACCCGCACATCATGCTTTTTGATTGACAAAACCTCTTTGGATTCTTTCTTGTATTTTTGAATTTGTCGATTTAATATCTCCAAAGTCGAATCCATGCTTCCGCCATCAACAAATATAATCTCTGCAGCCTCCAACATCATCAAATTGCTCCACAAGCTCCGAATTTGTTTTTCTTCATTAAAAAGTGGAATGATAATGGATATATTCATAAATCTCCTCTGATTTTTACTCCCGCATAATCTCCTTGTGCCCGATTCTTCTCAAAAAACTCCTCACTGTCCATCGATATATATAGCTCAATAGGCAAATAATTTTGATTGCCTCTCTCCTTCTCCGTTTTTTCCAAAACCATCTCCACGCGTTCTCCTAAAAACGAGATCTCCCGAATTTGATAGTCTCTTCCTTCGATTAGCTGTATTCTATTTGGTCGCACAAATTTGTCTCCGATGATATTTACTTTCCCAAAGAATTCCGCAATTTCTAGATCCTTCGGTTTGTTAAAGATATCAAAAGGGGAATCGGATTGCAATATTTTTCCTCCGCTCATCAAAACCACCTTATCTGCTACTTTAAGTGCTTCGGACTTGTCATGGGTAACTAAGATAGTCGTTATTTGTTTTTGCTGCTGAATTTTTCTAACCAGTAGCGCCATATCCTCTCTCAGCCTTTCATCCAAGGAAGAAAAAGGCTCATCCAATAACAAAATATCCGGTTGGCTCGCTAATGCTCGAGCCAATGCCACCCTTTGCATTTGGCCACCGGAAATCTCATGAATCCTCCTTTTTTCATATCCATCAAGTTGAACCAATGATAATAATTCCTGTACTTTTTCTTTTTGTTGTTGGACGGATTTTTTCTGAATTTCCATTGAAAAGCTGATATTTTTTTCTACGGACAGATGCGGAAATAGTCGAAGGTCTTGAAAGACAATGACCGTTTTTCTCTGCTCCGGTCTTAAATTTCCAATCTCTTTATCTCCAAGAAATATCTTTCCCGATTTTGTCGGAACAAGCCCCGCGATGCTCTTTAGTAAAGTGCTTTTTCCTGAACCCGATTTTCCCAACAATGCGATAAGTTCCGAATGATTTGCAACCAAATCTACAGAATGTAAAATAGACTGTTCTCCAAGCTCTACACACAATTGCTGTATCTTCAAATCCATCGTTTATCCCCTTTCCAAACTCCACCTCTATGTCTCACCAATTTGGAAATAAACCATTCAAAAAAAGCAAACACAAAAATGCATATCCCCAGGAACACAATACTATATGCCGCCGATATGCTCCGTTCCCCACCATGCAGATAGGGTACCATTACAATGCTGAAGGTCTGAACTTTTCCGCCGCCGATAATCAGAGTTAAAAAGTATTGACTGAAAGAGACTATAAAACTCATGCTCAAGGCGGATAAAATAATTGGCGCAAGAGAAGGCATACTGATTCGCCAAAAGGTCTGTATATTGTTTGCTCCTAAAACTCGAGCCTGTTCTTCCAATTTTTCGCCAAAGTTTTTCATTCCATCATAAAGCAGTTTTGTCGCATAGGGCAAAGAGTAAATCAGGTGAGAAAATACCACTCCCCAAAAGCTTCTTCCCCAGCCCAGTCGGATAAACATCACCTGAGTCCCCATCCCAAAAACCGTTGTCGGAATAATAAACGGCAGCAGAATCAGCAAGTAAAATACTCTTTTCCCGACAAAGCGATAATTGGTCATCGCCCGAGAAGATAAAATCCCTATTATTACCGATAGAAAAGCCACAACCGTAGATAAGAGAACACTTGAAAAAATCAACAGACTCCAACTTTTCTCTTTGGCAAAAATGCTCTCTACGCCACGAAATGTCCATTGTTCCGGAAGAAGTTGCGGCCATTGCCAACGGGATGTGAACACCCAAGGAAGCAGACTGAATATCGGAATTAAAATCGCGAGATAAAAAATGATGACCATCACCTTAGATTTCTTCATACTTTCTCCTCTTATACATCCAATAATAGACTGCAACAGACGCCAACGATATCATCGTAATTATCCCATTTACAGCCATCGCGTACGGGCGATTTAAAAGATCCGGATGTGTATAATAAATATATGATAGGATTGGAAGCGCCTTAGGCTCAGTTGCGCCTAAGATAAAAGGCAATTCGTATGCGCCGAATGAATAGGTGAATATAATAAGAAATCCTCCCAAAACCGTAGGCATACACATCGGCAATATGATACGAAAAAATGCCTGTCTCGGACTCGCCCCAAGATTAAGCGCCGCTTCTCCCAAACTCTCATCCAAGTTCTCCATCAAGGACATTACAAAATATACAATAAAAGGTAATTCTTTCCATACATATCCAAGGATTACCCCAATTCCATTACGGTCAAATACCAATAAAGGAAATTGCTCCTGTACTGAAATCAACCCGATATGAAAAAATATTCTTGCAAGCAAGCCGTTTTGGGAAAAGAAATGGAGCACAAAAAATGCAACCACGATATGAGGTACAATAATCGGCAATTGAACAATTCGCAGCGATAATCCTCTCGTTTTTCTCAATCGAACCAACAGCGCGCAAATAAAGACTCCAAACGCAACGGAGAGAAGCGAGGAAATCAACGATATTTTCATACTAAAAAACAGGGAGGAAATAAAATCCCCCCTCGCTAACAAATCTTTATAATATTGTAGAGTTGGGCTCACAAGACCAAGTGACGGGATAACCCCGAAGCTCTGAAGTAAACCGTTTAAGAGACCCGCTACAAAAATCATGCTAATTACAAGTTGAGGTAAAATCAACAAGTAAGGTATCTTCTTGTTCTCCATTACTTGCCAACTACTTCCTCCAGCCAAATTTCTTCAATAATAGGTACTAATTTTGCTGGCATCTCCGGTAATTTCTTCGACAGCAATTCCTCTTGTGGCAGAACTCCTTGTCCAATCTGTATTTCATCAAATGCTTTCTTTTGCTCAGGTGACAGCAAATCATAATCCACAACAGGCAATGTTCGTAATGTCTTAAATCTCGCTGCTTGAACTTCCGGCGAAATCATTTCGTTAATCGCCACAATCGCTCCTGCTTTGTTTGGAGAGTTGATAGGAATCGCAAGGAAATTCGTATTGCCGATACCGCCTTTATCAAACAGGAAGGTCTCAGTAGTCGGCTTGAATTTTTGGTTTTCAATATTTACTGCAACACCATAGGCTGCATAACTCATTCCGAAATATAATTCTCCGTCCGCAAACATATTTTCCATTTGTGTCGAACTGCTCGGGAAAGTTTTTCCTTCGTTCCAAAGATACGGATTTAATTCCTTTAAATAATCAAGCGCCGGCTGAATCGCCTCTTTAACCTTCGCTTTGTCCGGCTCCATATTTTGGAACTGCTCGTAACCGACAATATCATAAATAATATTTCTTACGAAGGCCGAACCGGTAAAGTCCGGTAGAGCCGGATAGGTAACCTTACCCGGGTATTTTTTTACAAATTCCATAAACTCCGCTGTATTTTTAGGAGTTTCCGGTGTCAATGCACTATCTTTATACATAACCAATTGCGCTTCTCCGTATGGGATTTCTCGACTCTTTATCGGATAGCCGAAATCAAAGTTTACCTTATCCGAATCCGGTTTCATATATTGTTTTAAATTGGGCGCTTTCCACGCATAATAATCCAACAACATATTATTTTCCGCAGCGGTCGCAAAATTTTCCCCATTGATCCAAACCATATCAATCGTTCCGGAATTATCATTCTCATTTGCCGGTTTTTTGCCGTTTGCGGAAAGTTCTCCCGTCAATTGACTTAAAATATCTTCTATCCCCATAGGCACTCTGCGTATCGTGATATCGTATTTTTCTTTCATGAGCGGAGCATAATAATTATCCAGCCATTTGTTGAGATCTTCATCACCACCCCAACCGTAAAAACTCACTTCCGTTCCTTTTGCCTGCTCCACCAATTTGTCAAATGTCTCGGACAAAATCGGGTTAAAATGGTATATTATTTTTGTTTGCTTATGATCCGTCTTCTCAATTGTACCATTCTGAGCTTGCAGTATCTCCTCTTCACTCAGAGTGTAAAGATCTCCTTGGGCAGTACCTTTGTTTAAAGACTGCTCTTCTTTAACGGATGAATCCGCGCATGATATAAGCATCAAAGAGAGCAATCCGACAGAAATTAAACTTAGAAATTTTTTCATTTCTCCTCCTCGAATAAATTTAGTAGTTATTTTTGTTCCTTATTATTAGTATGGTCGAAAAAATTAAGATTTTTGCTTAATAGCTTCTAAATTAAACCCCATTTCTATATTCATTTTATCTCGCATTTTTTCTTGTACGCTCCATATAGACGGATCGTATTAAAAAGATAGTTGCCGTCAGAGCAAAAAGAATAAGCAGTCCCATGACCATCATTTTCGCTCCACCCGTCAACATCCCGCCGACATAAGAATATATAATGGTCGCAGGTAGCTGCCCGATACCGGTTGCAATAAAAAAACTTTTAAAACTCATTGATGTAAGACCGGCGGCATAACTCACGATATCAAATGATATAAAAGGCAAGAGACGAGCAATCAAAATAGATTGTTTCCCATGTTTTTCAAAGAAATTATCCACTTCTTGCAATCCCGCCTTGCTGGTCAGTTTTTCAACAGCCTCTCGCCCCAACCATCTCGCTAATCCGAAACAAAGAGACGCTCCCGCCATCGCACTGCTCCAAGATAAAATGGCCCCTTGCCACCACCCGAACAAGTTTGCATTCGCAAAAGTAATTAAAAAAGCCGGTAGCGGCGCTACCACGGATTGAAGAATCATCAATAGAAAAGATACTGCCATTGCATAATTTCCATACGATGCTACAAATGCCCTCACATTTTCAAAATCACCTGTTGCAAACATCGAAAAAATTCTTTTGATACCTGAGTTGGCACTCGGCACTAAGAAATATATTCCTATTGCAATAAGAGTAACCCCTATTGCAATCCAATATTTAATTTTATTCTTCACAATTACCTCCTCTACTATTATTATTTTGCTAATCTATTTTACCATATTAAATTGCCAACAGAACAATAAGCAATTGATTTGTTATAGATATTTTTTATAAATAATCATCATTTCGTTTATTGATTTTTATCTCGAATTTATTTTCCCGGTTGGATTTCCAAGAAAAATTTTGCCCTGTTTTTATTTTTTCAAATACCAATGAGCTCTTGACAGATATTTTTTTCGTGTTTATAATAAAATTAGACAGCAAGTCGGTTTTTGTTTTTGGAATTTGAAATTCAGATTTTGTGATAAGAATTGCAGATTTAGAATAGTTTTGGAATTTCCGCTTTGAATTTTAAAGTTTCACAAAGATTTTACAACGGTTTTGTTTTAAGAATAGGAGGAGCTATGAACAAGGCGCAAAGGAGAAAAAATCAAATTTTGGACGCGACGCAGGAGCTGATTTTTGAAAAAGGGGTGGATGCAACGAGCACCGGTGACATTTTGGAAAAGGTGGGCATCGCGCGCGGGACTTTGTATCATCACTTCAAATCGAAGGACGAAATCATCGATTGTTTGATTGAGCGAATGAGTCTGGAGTTGATTGAAAAAGCAAATGTCATCGCCCAAGACGAACGAATTCCCGCCGATGAGCGTTTGTTGCTTTGTTTTATGGCGCTCAAGGTCGGAGAAGAAAATCAAACGATAACCGATTATCTTCATCATCCTCAAAATGCACTGATGCATCAAAAAACACAATATGCTTTTTTCCAAAAAATCCCGCCTATTTTGGCAAAGATTGTGGAGGACGGTGTCAAAGAAGGAATTTTTGATACAAGTTTTCCGCTGGAAAGTACCGAAATGCTCTGTGCTTATCTGGACATTGCCTTCGACGAAGTCATCGTGCGCTCCTCTCCCGAGCGAACGGAGCAAAAAATGAATGCGCTTCGAGTGAATATGGAGCGACTTCTCGGTGCAAAAACCGGCAGGTTTACACCTTTGTTTGAGCGATATAACGGAAAGTAGGAATTATGAATAATAAATCTTTTAAAAAATTTTTCGTTCTTTGGACGGGACAACTCATCTCCTCCATCGGAACGGGCATATCCGCTTTCGGATTGGCAATCTATGTGTTTGAAAAAACCAATTTGGCATCTTCAACCACTTTAATCACACTTTTAGCATTTTTGCCCTCTCTGCTGCTTGTCGCACCCGCCGGCGTTCTCGCCGACCGCTACGACCGACGATTGTTGATGATATTGGGCGACGGACTTTCGACAATCGGGCTCTTTTATATTTTATTTTGTCTGTTTGACGGCGACGCAAGTCTTTGGCAAATCGGCATCGGTGTTTTTATAAGCTCGATTTTCAGCTCTTTGTTAGAGCCTTCTTTTCGGGCAACGGTTACCGACTTGCTCGGCAGCGAAGATTATTCGAAAGCGAATGGTCTGATGCAACTTGCAAATGCTTCAAAATATTTGATTGCACCGATTATCGCAGGCTTTTTACTTAAAAAATATTCAGTTGCATTACTCATCGGAATCGACATCGCAACCATCATCGTTACCGTTGGCGTTACGCTTTATATCCGTAGAGGAATCGAAACCAAAGCACGCACGGACAAGAGTAATTTGAAGGAGGATTTCTCGGAGGGAATGGCTGCTTTGCGAGTAAACAACGGTGTGTTTATGCTCGTCATCATCAGCATGGCGCTGACTTTTTTTGTCGGCATCATACAAACTTTGGCCACCCCGATGATGCTGGAATTCACTCGAAAGGAACTTGCAGGCATCGCTTTGACAATTTCGGCATCAGGCATGATTTTCTCCAGCTTTTTGTTGTCGATGTTTCCGCTCAAAAAGAATTTCGTACGAACATTATCTATCTCTTTATTTCTTTTGGGCATCTTTATGGTCGGTTTTGCATTTCGACCGAGTCTCTATTTTGTTTGCATCTTCGGCTTTTTGTTTTTTGCCGCGCTCCCTTTTATCAACACTTCGCTTGATTTTTTGGTGCGCTCGAACATCGACAATGAGTTTCAGGGACGCGTCTGGGGTCTCATCAGCTTCATTTCACAAATGGGATATGTGCTGGCTTTTGCAATTTCCGGCCCACTTAGCGATTTTGTATTCAAACCCTTGATATCCGAGCAAGGAATCTTGGGAGATTCTATTGGATTACTGATTGGAGTCGGTCGCGGCTCCGCCTTGATGATTATTCTCTCAGGCATTTTATTGTCGCTGACATCCCTTTCTTTGTTGAAGGTATCGTCCGTACGAAAACTCGACGAATCGCATTTGGTTTAAAATTTTGAAAGCATTTTAGAACACAAAAAATTCTTCTCTAAAATTTTCTGCAATCCTACCTAAAAGTATTTATGTTAATTGCAAAACAAAAAACACATAAGAATTTGGTTGTGGTATAATAACTATGATAAATTAAATTTCTATAGCGATGTGAGGTTTTGTTATGTACGAAAGAGTCGAGAATTATGTTTACAATGGTCATGTTGCGGATTTCTATAATGATGTGGAGGATTTTGAGGAAAACAAGAAAAAATTGTTCCAATCCATTATCGGAAAACCTGTCAAAGATTTTTGGATGTCATGGTACACCGGCGCATTTGATGTAAAAGATACCATCACCGAAGTGGGAATCGAAATGGAAGATGGTCGAAAATTTGTTTTGATGGGGCGTTATCACGATTGCTTTTCTTTCGATGAATTTTTAATCGACTATGATTTTTCAACCGGCAAGAATTCCAAAGGAGAAGAAGTTCGCAAACAGTATCCTTGGCGAAAAGCTTTGACGATGAAACCGAGCGTTATCGAAGACATCAAGCCGCTGTTCTCCACTTCTGAAAATGACGAATGTAATTTTTTAGGTGTCGAAATTCTCACAAAGATACAGCGTATGACAATAAAGAATCGTTATGAAGCATTGGATGTGAAAGTGGAATTGCTTTCCAAAAAGAATGAAGATGATTAAAAGCTATGATGGCTTGGCAAAAAAGGCGTTGTCGTATTATTATGCGCATCGCCGTTTTTTGCCTTGGCGAGAAAACCCCACCCCGTATCATGTTTGGATTTCGGAAATCATGTTGCAACAAACTCGAGTGGATACGGTGATCCCGTATTTCAATCGCTTTATCGAAAATTTCCCGACGATTACGGATTTGGCAAATGCCCCTGAAGAGAAATTGTTAAAATTGTGGGAAGGGCTTGGCTATTATTCCCGAGCGCGCAATCTTCAAAAAGCAGCTAAAGTTCTGCTCGAAAACTATGATGCATCGCTTCCGCCCGACAAATCTGAGTTGATAAAATTACCGGGCATCGGCTCTTATACCGCAGGTGCGATTGCCAGTATCGCTTTTGGCAAATCGGAAACCGCCGTCGACGGCAATCTGATTCGAATCGGAAGTCGCCTGATGGCATATCGTGATTCGGTGAGCAATGCCCAAGGTAAAAAAGTCATGGAGAATTTTTGGCTCAATCTTCTCCCGAAAAAGCATGCAGGGGATTTCAATCAAGCGATGATGGATCTCGGCGCAACGATTTGCCTTCCAAATTCAGAACCCCTCTGTCTTCTTTGTCCTATTCGCGAATACTGCTCAGCCTTTGAACTTGGCAATCCGACGGACTTCCCCAAAAAAGAAATCAAAAAACCGCGTCGAATCGAAGAAAAGACTGTTTTTCTGCTTCGTTTTGAAGAAAAAATATTGCTCCAAAAGCGAGAGGACGGCGGTCTGCTAGGCGGACTTCTGCAATTTCCGATGGCAGAAGAGCATCTCGGGGAGGATGACGCACTGTCTTATTTGCAAAAACGAGGACTTGTACCGATTCGAATTCAAGCCGGAGTGCAGGCAAAACATATCTTTTCACATATTGAATGGCGCATGATATCTTGGGAAGTCGTTTTAGACCCCTTTGTCGTGATGGAAAATCCGAAGAATGATTTTGACAACTCCATTTGGGTGGAGCAAACACAATTGGATGAAATCACTTTGCCGACCGCCTTTCGCAAGTTCAGAAAAAGAGCTGCCGAGCGATTCTAAAAGGAGAGTAATGATGAATTTTTTATCTGCAGAAGAAGAACTGCTTTACCATAAAATCAACGAGCCTCTTTTTGAAGCAAAGGACGGCCATCGAACCGCATCCGCTTTTGTTGTCAATCCAGAGGGCGACAAGGTGCTGATGATTTATCATCGCAAATATGACTCATGGGGCTGGATGGGCGGACATGTCATGAATGATGAGAGTATATTGGACGCCTCCATTCGTGAGCTTGAGGAAGAAAGTGGTCTTTCTCAAAAGTTCCCTTATTCTTCTCATCCGATTTCAGTGGAAAAGCTTTGGGCATTTGACCATTATCACTATAATGTCACTTTTCTCTTCGTCGTAGATGAAGATGAGGATTTGGTTCTAAATGAGCGCGAAACAAAGGGAATCCGGTGGATTAAAATCGAAGAAATGGACCAAATCGTTTCCGAACAACACATGCTCGTCATCTACCATAAGATTTTAGAACGAATTTCAAAACTCGATTTTGACATAGATCGGTAATATTTTTTAGAAACGCTTTGCCTAGAAAAAAAGGGAGCGACAAAAATCATTTTGTCCGCTCCCTTTGTTATTTCCCGATATTATCGGTTTTTAAGGAATGGTAGTCCTTTTTTATACATTATTTTCTTTTTGCTTTGCTCCAATCAAATACCAACCTTCCATCATACTGTGGTACGCCGAAGTCAACCATAAAATCAATTACGAATTGAATTTGTTGTGTGTTCAACTTTTCATCGGATTCAAAAGTATATTCAATAATGCTGTCTCCAATCTCTTTACGCTCAACCAATTGGACTTCTCCTTTGTTGATGATGGATAATTCGGTAACATTTCCATATACTCCGTCCATCCCCAAATCGATAAAGGAAGAATTGAAAGTCAAAGTATATTGATATTTACCGTCTTTTGTTTTCTCAACCGAAGCATTTGGTGATAAGAATACATTGCCTGTTGATTCGTCGTCATCCTCTATATTGAGAATACGAACCGGTACTTGATATTGATCCTGAACATCGTCTTTGATCAGTTTCAAATTTTCTCTCTTCTCACGCAAGTCATTATATGCCTCGTTGATCTCCTCTTGCGAAGCGCGTCGATTCGCATACACCTGTTTTGCTTTTACAAGTGCTTTTCTAAACGCTTCTCGACTCTCTCTTTCATATTGAAGCAGGTCGATCTTTTCGGAAATTTGGATTTCTTCTTTCAGCGCTGCTTTATCAATTTCTTTGCGATGAATTTTGCGAAGGGCAATAGTTAATTTTCGAGTTGCCATATCCAAATCATCGGCATTGGCCTTTTCATTATCAAACACTTTTTTTGCAAAGTCATACGCTTTTTCAAGTTCTAAAATAGACTCCGGCGTATAGAATTCTTTTTGATCCAAGATATTTTTTGCATCCTTTAACAAGGATTCCAACACTCGTTTATCAATTTTGCCGTCTTTACGCTTCATTTCATTTAAAGCTTTTTGCAATATGCCGATTGCATAGTCGATGCTCTCTTTTTTGGCATCTGCCGGATCTTTTGAGTTATAAATCGCCTCTGCTTCTTTCAAGGCTTCTTCCAGCTCGCCAATCGAGGTGCTTAGATACTCGTCCCAATGATTTTCGAGCAAGTCTTTTGCCTCATCGATTTTCTTTTTAAGCAATGCTTTATTTCCTGCTTGAGCAATTGGTACCAATCGGTCTATGCTCTGTTTCAAATCATCTGTCGCCTTATCCACTTCCGCTTGCCCGACCTTTGTATCGCGATACACTCTTTCCGCGTTATCTAATGCGATTTCAAAATCTGCCCAGCTCTCGCTTGAAAAATCTTTTTCTTTAAATTCTCTTGCTTTGTTAATGATAATCAGCAGCTCACTCTTGTTAACAGGAATCGGATTGCTTGCTCCTCCTTTGATAAGCTCTATGCTCGCCAGAATATTCCCCGCCGTCAAAGTGAATTCCGCTTTTTTCGCACCATAGTCGGTGTTTTCCATATCAACAACATACATGTCGAATGTCAAGTTCATCGGAAGCTCAATCGTTTTGCTGCTTTCCTGTGCAGACATTTCTGCAAGATAAGTCGTATGTTGCATATCTCGACCGACAAAAAGGATTCCCGCTTTTTTGTCATATCCGTTTCGAATCAGATTCGCTACAGCCGTTCTCATCTCCTTCTTTACAATGGTTATCACCGGAGCTTTTCCATCATAACCTCTTCGATGAACCACGACCTCTTGTGTATCGATCAATGCATAATAATCCTTATGAAGTTCTTTCAGCACGATTCGATACTCGCCTTCCGGAACATTTGCAATATAACGATTTGCTCCGGATGGTGTCGCTTCAAATTCCGCACCGTTGTGTTTATTTAACAACACCAATTTGATGGCTGCATTCTGTGGATTTTCTACTTCCACCATAACCTTCGCTTTGTTTTTGTAAACAAATGGTACTTGAATCACTTTGGTGTAATCGTCCGCTGTTATTTCAAAAGAAATTCTGCTTGAACCGTCAATTTCATACATCGAATCGACATTGGAAATCACAAGAACATATTTTCCTACTGCCAAGTTATACGGATCTACAACATTTCCGTCCAAGTCTTCAACAGCCCATTGGAAATTGTCTGTCGCCACCGCACCCGATGATATGACCGGTTGAACAATAATTGAGCGCTCGGTATCATTTCTTATCGCTTTATCCAAAGGCAATTCCAAAGTATTATACGCATTATCCACAATTTTGATGGTTGCATTCGCCGGATCCGTTCCCATCTCCAGTTTAAAGGTTCCATCTGCTTGCGGCTTATATACTTCTTTGCCCACAACGATAATTTGACTTCGAATGCCGGAGCCGTTCTCTTCCAAATTCTCAATCTTGAAAATTCCGTTTGCCTGATCATAGCTGCTCTTTTTGATTCTCGGCGCAACGGTGTCAATCATCAATGGGAACTGAAGTTTTTGTGCCGCCTCCACATCTTTTATATCCGGTTTGACCGATATTTCGAAGATATAGCGACCATCTTCCATCATCTCCCCTTGCAAACTTCTTCCATCCCAGCTCCAATGTTCTCTGCTCGAATTGTGATTTGCATTTCCAAACAAAGTTTGAATGATGAAATTCTTTCTTCCGCCATCACCTGAGTGTTTTACATGATAAATTTCCGTATTTAAGTTTCCTTCTTTAAATACCCTTACTTCAAAGTCTTTGTAATTTCTCAGGAATGTTCCGAAAAACTTTGCAGAATCAGCTGCACCATCGCCATTTGGTGATATGGCTATTTTTTGTGCATCATAAATCGGCTTTTCAAAAGTACTTTCCGCACTTTGACCCAAAGCAACCGTTCTACCGTCCACTCTCGAAGACAGATAGGTGAAAGTATAACTTCCCTCTGCGGCAGCTTGATAATAATATGGTAGAGTTCCTTTTTCTAAATGATTGTAAATACTGTCATCTACCGTCGGAACTTCATCCCATTCGCCGTGGAAGGCAACAAACGGAACGCTGAATGCTTCCTGTTCTCTCTCCGGTTGGTCTTTTGGTGCTTCAAATAATACGAATCCTTCCAAGAAAAATCCGTTCGGCATACTTTTTTCCAACTCTGCAATTTCTTCCTTCGTTAGAATAAAAGCTACTTCAAAGTCTTTTGTCTGCTGCGCCGGTACAGTGATAGTTTTCTTTTCAAAAGTTCGAAGCAGTCGAGGCTTCAACAATGTTTTCCCGTTTTCTACCGTATCGGTATTTAAAACGGCATAATATACAAAATCTTTATCGGTATCCGAGTAATTGCGCAATGTTCCTTCAACGATCACACTATTTCCTTGGATGCTCTTAATATTGATGCTTGAAAAACCGTTGGTTCCTTCTACCACGACCGCTGAGCGTACCGCTCGGGCAAGATTCATCAAGCCTGCTCCCTGCACCCGCGGTGAAACCAGTGCATTGGTTTTCTTATCCGTCAACGGAACCGCACTGCTCATCAAAAGATTTTTGATGAATTTGTACTTTTCCGCTCCTTGAAGATTCGGGAATGTTTTTTCCACATATTGCTTTACAATGGCGATTCCTCCTGCCACATGTGGCGATGCCATAGAGGTTCCGCTAAGCAGTCCGTAAGAGTTTTTGTTGATGGATGAATAAATTTGCCCTCCCGGCGCAGAGATGTCCGGTTTCAAATTTCCTTCGGTCGAGAGTCCCCAAGTGGAGAAGTCGGACACACGATATCCGTTCGGATTCTCATGGTAAGATTCTTCGGCTTCAAATTCTACGGTCCAATGCTTATTTGCCACCAACAGTTCTCCATCTTCTTTACTGATGAAGAAAGCCGGGATATCTATGCCTTCCAAAGACATATTCAACAAAGGACTGTCTGCAACATTATCATAGACAATGGCTGCAATTGCTCCGTTATTTTGCGCATTAAGGACCTTTTCGGAAAAGGTAATCTCTCCACGCGAAATCAATGCAACTTTGCCTTTGACATTTATTCCCTGGAAATCTTCCGCTTTTCCCAATCCTGCTACAACCAGAGCTTGCGGACCTTCCGGAAATTTTTTATCATTGGCGGTGAAAATAATCTTATACGGAGAACCCGGTTTATTCACAAGGATTCTTCGTTGCTTCACTTTCGCATTATTGACAGAGGCTACCGCTAAGGATAAATCTCCGATTGCAGGTGCTCCGGACAATCCTAAATCCGGATTGCTCGCAGACGGATTATCCAACTCATCGGTTCCCAAGAACCCGTCGTTTCCGATTGCAACTGCGATTACAATGCCCGCTTCCTGTGCTCTTTTTAAAGCATTGATTGTCGTTTGCTCTAATCGGCTATCACTGATGGAGGTCGCACCAAGACTCATGTTGATACTGTCCGCTCCCAACTTCACCGAATCGTCAATAGCTTTGTTGTAAATCGACGGAGTGGTTGAGCCGGGGTTAATATTGTCACTGAATACTCTCATCGCCAATAGCTGTGCTTGCGGTGCAACCCCTTTTAATTTCTTCCCATTTGCCGCCGCAATTCCGGCAACATGCATACCATGAGAAACCGTCGAGTTCTCAACAATATCAGCAGTTTTGTCCACATAGTTATATCCGTAAGGGAATTTATCTGTGAAGTATTTTCCATCTACATTTTTTTCCACAAACAATTTTTTTGCGGTTTCACTGTCTTTGATTTTAAGTGAACTTTTATCAATTTCTTGAAAAACTTCATGGGATGGATCAAATCCCGAGTCAATGATGGATATCAGCTGACCACGACCCTGATAAGCATGTGCCGCACCTGCAACATCAATCATCTCATTACTTCCGTCATCACGAAAACCGGAACCCGGTTTTACTTCCTTGACAGTTGGCGCAGGGATTGCTCTATCCAATTCGACGCTACGAACCTCGTTTATCGATACGATTTTTTTAGCATCTTCAAAATTTGTCTTGATTACCAACGCATTTAGCGTCACATCCATGGTTTCGATTACTTCAAATTGCACACCCAATCGCTTGATTCGCTTTGTTACGATATCCTGTGACTTCTTTGCATATTTCATTTGGTTTTCCAAACCTTCTTGCGTTCTAAGAAGCGCCGATTCGGTCTGCAACAAATTATATTTTTCTTTCATTGTCTGCGGATCAATTTCCAATGTTATGGTTACAATTTCTGACCCTTTTCGCTCTCCAGCTTGTCTCAAAAAGTCCGAGAGTACTAGATTTCCTTTTTCTTGCTTGATCCCTAGGGCTTCGGATTGCAACATTTGCACTTTTGCATCATCCAACCCGATCGATTCTTGTGCAAAAGCAGGTACCGACGGCACAAGGGATGAGAAAAGCAGCGTTGCCGTTAAAACAACTGAGGTTAATCTTCTTTTCACTGAAAGTCCTCCTTATTTGATGGTTAATAGCAAATTACTTGCTGGAACTCATAATCACATCATATGCCCAATGTGTCGGTTTCACATCGTCATAATCTTTCTTGCGATTATTTTTTGAAGCTATATTGAATGCCCTGCTTAGCATCGATACCGCTTCCGCTCTGGTTATTTCATTTTCCGGTTTAAATGTCCCGTCTTTATAGCCTGCAATAACACCCGCTTGCAGATTCGCAGCAATCGCCTCAGCAGCCCAATGATTTTCGTTTACATCTGCAGGTAATTTTGTTCCGGCTTTCAATTTGGCTACTTTTGAAATGATATAGGCATACTCTGCTCTTGTGATATTCTTTTGCGGATGAATTTGTCCGTTTTCATCGGCTTTAAGATAACCTAACGAAGCAATTTTTGCCAATGAGTCTGCATACCAAGCTTGTGCTTTAATATCTGAGAATGTCTTTATTGTTTCCGGTTCTTCATCCAGTACATCTGTAAACATCGCCGCTACTTCGGCTCTGGTCATATTTTTATTCGGCATGAACTTATTCCCAGGGAACCCGCTCATAAATCCTTTGCTCAGTAGGATGCTGACCTTTTCGAGATGAGCCGCATCTAAAGCTTTGATCAAATTTGCTTCCGAATCCTTCATTCCTTTAACAAAATCTTGCAATGCTTTTTCAACTGCAGCTATGGTCTCCTCGCGGTAATTTCCGGAGCCTTTCTGAGCAATAATTTTCTCAGCTTTTTTAATCAATTTGTCTTTGAGTTTCGGATCATTTGCCAGTGGTACTTTATTGTCCTTGATGGTTGTTGAGCCTCCATCGGAATAGCCGCCTCCGCCTCCGGAGCCGCTTCCGCCTGAACCGCTTCCACCTGAACCGCTTCCACCTGAGTTTTCTTTCTCATTGAAAAACTCTATTTTAACCTTCTCATCCGCTTTAATCGTCACTTTTTTTGAAGTGGAATCCAGTTTGTATCCCTTTGGTGCCAGTATTTGAGTTACTGTGTATTCTCCTTCTTTCAGCTCCAATTCTAATCCATCTGCGTTTTGTAGCACAACTTCTTCATTGTACGATGGCCCTGAGATTTTAAACTTTGAACCTGTAAGCACCGCGTTAGTGCTTTTGTCTTTGTTGCTGAGCAACAGTTTGCCTTTTGATTTGGAATCCAACGCAAAGTCCTTGTTCCAATCCAAAAGCAAAATAACCTCTTCGGTCACGACTTCTGTGTTGGTATCATCTTTCATCGTTATTTTAAGCGTCCATTTGGAATCCTTTGCATACCCTTCTTTTTGGATAGCATCTGAAGGAATAAATACCAAGAACTCTCCTTTTTTGCCCGCCACTGCTCTTGACGCAATAAATCTGTCTTTTACCTTAATAGACAATGCGCTCACTACGACTTCTTTCCCATTCTTTTGCAGCTTATCGAATTGGAAATTTACTGATTCCATTTTAAATTTACTTGATGTTTTATTGCCTTTTACAAATAAACTTTTCAAGGAGTCATTGATATCGGAATACTTTTCTTCGCTCAAATCCAAAATATGAGCATGTTCTTTCAATTCCCGCCCGTCTACCTTCGGAGGCGGCGCAACATCCGTTGCTACCACTTCATTGATATTCTCCATCCACATTGGAGCATCTTCATCAAATCCGATATAGAATCGCTCAATTACTCTGTATTTGTTGCCGGTAACCATATTAGGAATCTCAACTTCTTTTATCAGTTTGTCGATATCATCATTTTTACTGCGTAGTACATACGACTGACCGATTGGATTCCCTTTTTCATCTTCAATGAAGGTTTCAATTTTCCAGCCTACATAATCAAAATCTTTTTTATATAATGCTTGTACGACTTCATCTCTTGGTACATTTTTGCCCAGACCTAATCGCTCTCGCTCTTTAATATCAATCAGCTTAATTAAATCATCCGAATTATCCATCGTTGTTCCTCGCCCGAATACCGGATGGTTTATCAACTCCCAATAAAACATTTCTAAATGGCTCAATTTCTTGCTAATTTTAATTTTCTTATCGGTTGCAACTAATTGAATGTCCATAGATGTTTTTTGTGGATAGTATAAAGTTTCAGCACCGGAAAAATGGACTCCCAATCTCTCCATCTTGGCCATCAGTTCAGCATCCGGTTTTTCCGGGAACAGGTTTTTGTTGATCATCAAGTTGTAAGGCTTCCCGCCATGAGCTTCCAAAACTTCAATCATTTCATCAAATGGCAGTTCTTTAATATTATTTTGTGACAAAATAATATGCACATTATCTTCAACCAATCCTTGAGTAATCATATTAAACAACAGTTGTTTAGGAATCGATGTCAAGCGGCTGTTCCCTAAATTGAGGAATTTCATTTCCTTTAAGTTGCCGAAGGATTCCGGAATGCTTGTGATTTGGTTGGAGCCTGCCAAAAGCGCAGCCAATTCTTCCAATCCGGATATGGAGTCCGGCAATTTTTTAAGACGATTTCCTCCTGCAAAAAAGGTTAGCATCTTTTTGTTGTTTTCAAACAAATCATCCGGCAATAATTCAAATTCATTTCCGGTTATAATCAAACTCTCCATTTCCGGATTGTTCTTGAGCAAGTCAGCCGGTAATTGAGTCAATCCCATATTCTCCAATACAACCATTTTCAGATTTGGATTTCCCGCAAAGATATCTTTCGGTATGTTTTGAATCGGATTTTCGGACAAATTGATTCCTTCCAAGCTTTTCAGATCAGATAAAAAGTTGTTTGGAATCTCTGAAATTTGGTTTCCGCCCAACCGTAATTCAATCAGACCGGTCGCATTTTCAAAATGATGCTCTTTCAACGAAGATATATTATTTCCTGTGAGAGAAAGTAGTTTTATATTCGGTCCAAGATTGGTCAGAATATCGATATTTTGGATTTCCTTAAAATCCAATTCAATTTTTTCAATCGTTGAATTTTGTAGTTCTTCCGCTGAAATTTCATTGTCTTTATTCGTGTCAAAACCAAGAGCAATAAGACCTTCTATCAATTTCGGATCACCGCCCAAACCGCCGGTATTCTTCATATTTTCATAGCCGTTCCAAGCGGTAGCTTGGCTTTCATCCAATTGAAGCTCTACCTGGTGATATTTATCGAATTGACCTTTATCGGAAGGTGTTCCGTTGAAAGGTGCCTTCTCTCCAAAAACAGCAATCACAATAGGATCTTTTAATGAATCTATCGAGCCTTGATACTCAATTTTGGTCTTTTCTCCTTGGGCATCGGTTTCGAGTACTTTTGGTGATAATACATTAAATGCCGAGCCTCCTTTAAGTGCAACTTCTTCTATCGCTGCTGCAGATTGATAGACCAAGAAACTAATCGTATATGCTCCGTCTTTAACGGTCAATTTCATATTAGGGTCCAACAATTCGCCTATATTTAATGCTCCCTTACTCTTGGCTTCAAACGGCAGCTTATATTCTCCATTCTTCAAAGAGAGAGCTTGGTAAGACGGCAATTTTGCTTTGTCATCTTTGTTCATAAAAGTGACATTCTGCTCTCCGTCCTTCCAAACCAGACGAATTTGATTTTCATCTTCCTTGGTTGGATTGTTTAGAAATACAATCGTATTCCCGCTAATTACAATACCCACATCTTCTTTGTCAAAGGATACTCCATTTACAACGATTTGTTGTAATTGTTCAAAATACTCCTTTGCATTTGGTGTAGTGGAAAAAATAATGAATTGTTCTCCTTCCACCCGTGTTTCCAGACGAATATCCCCATAAGATAGCGTCTGATTGGAAATCGAAGCATCTTCATTCCCCGATGAATTCGCCTCCTTTTCCAAATCTTGCTTTTGAGATGTTTCCTCTTTTAAGCTTTCTTCTTGTTGAATTTCGGATGAATCCGCTTTTTTTCATTGGCATGTGCAGAAAAATCAACAGAAAAAGCACTGGATGAAAACATCAGTGCTGCAAGCAAAGCAGACATCCACTGTTTTGTCTGTTTGTGCATAGTAACCTCCTTAACAAATAATACTAGAATCTCTATTAAGTAAAAAGGCACAGCCTTACTACCCCGAAATAAGATTATAAATAAAGTAAGCTACTCTCTCGCATATTTGTTTGCGAGAGAACATCAAATAGTTTTCCTCTCTTTCAGGCACCCTTTTCCTTGAAAGAAATCCCTTTTTGACCTTTGCACATTCAGTGAATACAATAGATGTCTGTTATTATATTTCCCCTATATTAAAAACACTTTTCAATTTTTCCTGAACGATATTCATATCGTATCATAGAAATCGTTTTTTGACAAACCTTTTTATTACTTTTTACTCATTTTTTAATCTTAAGGTTAATAAAAATCGCAAAAATTATTCATGGTGAATCGACACGACTTTCAAAAATGAAACTTTTTACAGGAAACGAAGAATTTTTGTCGTCAAAAAATATTTTTTACTCACCATCTTCTTCCAAAATATTTGCAAGCTCTTTTTCTATTCTATATTTAACTTCTTGAAAGCTCAAATTGTTTTCTCGAGCAATACGAGCTAAATCTTCATATTCTATTTTGTTTTTGTCCGTACCGTAACCGCCGGATTCTTTTATCCGAATCTCCCCGAGCTGAGTTTTTGCTTGCTGTATATTTCTATCCAACACATATCGCTTAAACTCGATTCTACGGATGCCGATGGCACCGGTGTGGAAAAATATTCTTCTCACAAAATAATCTTCTTCCGCCGGTGTCACAATCACACAGAGCTTTGTTCCCGGTCGATTTTTTTTCATCATAATTTGTTCAGTATAAACTTCCAATGCACCTTCCGAGCGCAATGCTTCTGTCGCATAGCCTATTTCTTCCGCGGTCATATCGTCAATATTGGTAATCAGCTCTACTACATCATCCATAAGCTTTGTATTCTTCATATTTACCTCTCCACTGTTTTTAAAAATCATCCTTATCATCCATCGACTATACAAAAAGTGCTTTCCTATTTACAGAAAAGCACTGCTGAACTAATATAATATTCTTTGCATAACAAGGCTTACCATTGCCACTGTAAACCAAGCTACCGCGCCTGTTAGAATAGGTTTTATTCCCGCTTTTTTAAATTGGGCAAAGGAAACCTGTGTTCCGATTCCCGCAAGTGCCATTGCCATTAAAAAACGAGAAAGATTTTTTGCAAAGGCGAGCCAAGATTTTGGAAAAATACCTAAGCTGCTGATAATGGACGCTGTCAAAAACCATAAAATAAACCAGGGAATAATACTCACAATGGATACTTTTCCTTTTTCACTCCTGTTTTTGTAAATTCGAACAGCCGCCATCAATAGACAACTCGGTACAATCATCAAAGCCCGAACGAGTTTTACAATGGTCGCTATATCCCCCGCCTCATTCGAATAACTGTATCCTGCCGCTACGACGGACGATGTGTCATTGATCGCAGTCCCTGCCCAAATACCGAACATTGTATCATTCATACCCATCAGTCGTCCCAAAAAAGGGAACAAGAATACCGCTACGATGTTAAAGAAAAAAATGGTAGATATGGATAATGCAATTTCTTCTTCATCCGCTTCTACAACGGGAGATGCTGCTGCAATCGCAGAGCCACCACAGATGGCTGTCCCAAAGCCGATCAATGTACTTAGTTTTTTGGATAGACCTAAACGATGCCCTATCCACAAGGCTGAGCAAAAAGATGCCGCAATCGTTACAATCGTTATGGAAAGAGATTGCAAGCCGGTTTCAGCCACTTGAGCAAAGGACATTGTAAATCCTAATGCGATAATCGAGTATTGGAGCAATTTTTTCCCGCTGAATTTGAGCCCCGCCTTACTATCCTCCGAAACGCCTATCAAATTGCTGTATAATATTCCTATTAAAATTGCAAAAACGGCTGAGCCGATTAACTTGTAATATTTTCCCAATAAAGTTGCAACTAAAGCTATAATAAAGGAAAGGGCAAGCCCTCGCCCATTCTTCTTTAAAAATTCCATCTTCCTTCTCCTTGGTGCTTGTTAATTCTAGTCTAAATGAACGGTCTCTCCGATAAAGCATCGTAGAATATTCGGTTCTTCAAATTCTTTTTTTCCAACTCCATAACCGATTTTGTCCCAAACGGCCATCGGCATTTGTCTAAATTCGTTTACAAAATATTTGAGCAAGCTCGCACCGGTCGGTGTGCACAGTTCCCCCTTGATATCTTTACTATATATCGGTATTCCTCGTAAGATTTCTGCTGTTGCCGGCGTCGGAACCGGTAATTTGCCATGTGCCGTCTTTACCTTCCCATAACCTACATGAATCGGTGTCGAAATAATTTTGTCAACTTCCAACTCATCGATTGCCAAGCAAACCGCCACAATATCGAAAACCGCATCCTTCTCTCCCAGTTCATGAAAATGAATCTGCGATACTTCCATATTATGCGCCTTCGCTTCCGCTTCCGCGATAATCTGATAAACTTCCTTTGCTTGAGATTTTATAATTTCATCAACATGTAATGTGTCGATGATTCTTCCTAGACTCGCAAGATCGTTGTAGCTATGTTCTTTGTGCCCTTTGTGATGGTTCCCGCAGCACTGTCCTTCCGAATGGTGCTTGTGATGTCCGCAACCGGAATCTTTCGAAACGATCAGCGGGAACGCTCCGTCATTTGAATGATGCTCATGCCCATCCGTCTCATGATGGATACCACAACAATCTTCATGATGGTTATGATGTCTTTTGTATTTTTTCTCATGTTTGTGGTGGTCTTTGTGTCCACATTCTTCCTGTCCGTCAAATTTTACTTTGATTCGATTACCCGCAATGCCCATCGATGTTTTTGTTTTACATTTCACTTCCAGATTCTCAAATCCAAGTTTATTAAGTCTGTGAACAAATTTTTCCGGTTCCGGCATAAGCCCGATCAGTGCGCCGAGCAGCATATCCCCTGACGCTCCCATAGTTGTTTCAATAAATAATGTTCTCATATTCCCTCACATTTGATTTCATTCGCTTTTCCAAGCGCCGAACTCATCCTATTTATAATTGCCACATCGGAATTCAAATCCATTCTGATTATCGATTGTTGCATAAAATCGCTCACCTAAAATTCATTCGTCTTTCCAAGATAAATTTCTCGCATAATAAAAATTTATTCCTTTTCTCAAATTACATTTTGTTCATCATGCTTGCCAAATATCCCGCACCGAAGCCATTGTCAATATTCACCACACTCACGCCGCTTGCGCAGGAACAAAGCATGGACAACAATGTGGTCGCTCCTTGAAGATTTGCGCCGTAGCCGATGCCGGTCGGTACCCCGATTACCGGACAGTCCGCCAAACCGCCGAGCACCGAAACCAATGCGCCTTCCATTCCCGCCACCGCAATAATGACTCGCGCGCTCATTATAAGCGGTAGATTGGACAAGAGGCGATGCAATCCTGCCACGCCGACATCGTAGAGTCTTTTCACTTCGTTTCCGAAAGTTTCCGCCGTAATCGCCGCCTCTTCCGCCACCGGAATATCGCTCGTGCCTGCGGTCACGACAAGAATATATCCTTTGTCACAAATATCGACAGGCGATGGGTTGACGATGGCAATTTTTGCCGCCGAGTGATATATCATGTCAAAAGCAAAATGCAGTTGCTCCGCCTTTTCCTCGCTCAATCGAGTCACCAAGATGTTTTTTTCCACCTTGGCCATATTGTCCAAAATACCTTTCAGCTGCTCCACGCTCTTTCCTTCGCCAAAAATCACTTCGGAAAATCCCTGTCTCAATTTACGATGCGTATCCGGCTGTGCAAAACCGAGATTTTCAAAACCTTTTTCAAAGGGCAACATTTTCAACTCGAGCAAAGCCTCTTCCGGAGACTTTCTGCCTTCCGATACCGCCCTCAGCAATGCCATCGTATCCATAATTCTCCTTTCATCGAGGCTCTAAATCCAACAACACTTTGTCGAAAGCAATTTGGTCGATTATTCGCTGTCGATTGTCGATTGCTTTTTGCATCTGCTCCTCACGAATCTCCAAGCGTGCATAATCGCCAAGCACTCGCACCCGAAAATCATAAAATCCCATTTCAAACAATGCCCGCTCCGAGCGCTCGACTTTTTGAAGCATTTCTTTCTCGAGCTTCGTTCCGCTTGGAATTCTCGTTGCAAGACAGGCATAAGCCGCTTTGTTCCAAGTAAAAAGATTGGCTTCTTTCGAAAGAGCTCGAATTTGTGCCTTTGTCAAATTCGCTATTCGAAGCGGCGATAAAATCCCCATCTCCTCAAGCGCTTTCATCCCCGGTCGCTCACTCGGGTCATCGTCAGCATTGGAGCCGTCAATCACCACATCGTATCCATCCACTTTCGCCATTTCATAAATTTTCCTCAGACCGGTGTTTTTACAATGATAGCATCTTTGCTCATCATTTTGAACGATTTGAGGATTATCTAAAGAAGAAGCCGTTTTGACAATGAGTTTTACACCCAGCTCTTTTGCTAAACGCCTTGCATCTTCCAATTCAAACTCCGGTTGAAATTCCGTCTTGAGATAGTATGGCTGAATATGTGCGCCATGATAAAGACCTGCATATAACAAATACGATGAGTCCACTCCACCTGAAAAACAAAGCGCTACTTTCCGATTTTGCGAAAAAAATTCTTCTAAAGTCATACTCCCTCCTCACTCCTTCTTTATAATAGCATAGAGCATGCTTTCAAACAAGAAAAAGAGCGGTTGCCCGCTCTTGATTATTCTTCCATCGATACGATTTTTGCTCCCTGAGGAGGTGTAAGCTGTATTGTTTCCGATGTTTCTTTGGTCTTCACATCCGCATTGACAATCAGTTTTCCAAAACTTGCGTCCTCCACATTAACTACCATTTTCGCATCATGTTGGTCGCCCTTCATGTTGAAACTGAATTTTGTATCGCCGCCGGATGAAGATGCGCTCACTCCTGAAATCGCCATTTCAATTCCCAAATTATTGCTGTCCGTATTGAGTAAAGTGAGTTTGTAATTCATATCTTTCATCGCAAGCAGCGAAGATGCTTCTTGGAAATCCGGTGCATATTTCATCAATCTGGAAACAATTCCTTTCTTATCCAAAGATAAGGTATAAGAAGAACCGTTCTGAACAAATCCGTCATCTCCCATGAAGAACATCAAAATTTTTGAAGCATCTTTTACCTCATCATAGGTAGTTGATGCATAAGTGCTGCCCAAAGTTTCTTTTTGATTCTCCACCGACTGATACAACAGCTCCGCCAAAGTCAGTTTTTCCGGATTTTTCATTAATTCGTCCATATAGTTCATCGAATACGGATTAGTAAGTGCGGAAGAGATGTCGGATTTCGAATCCATCTTAAGCCAGCTTCCACTTTCTTTATTAAGAATTTTTGACGCCAAATCGGATTTAAGGTACATCACCGCTTTGTCGCTGTCATAAATGATTTCGTGCTCCGATTTTTTTAGAGAGTCTATAAGCTCTTTGTCCGTAGCAGTCGCATCTTTCAAAATATCTTTTTCAAAATCACCGAGATTGACTTCGAGTTTGAATTTTCCATTGACATCCATTCCTCTTGTCAAACCGTCAAAGGAAAGTTTTCCGCCGGCTTTTTTCATTTGATTTTCATCCAGAATCTCAAAATCAGCAGAAAACTCGGCATTGGAGCGCAAAGTTTTCTTTAGATTTTGCTGCGCCGCGCCTTTTTTCAAAATCGAGTTATAAATGGTAAAATTCTTGTTGATATCGTCCAAAAACTTCTGTTTGTCGTAGATATTGACCTTCTCGTCAAATTTTGAATACTCAACGGTCAATCCGGTCATATTTGCAATATCGCGAACCGGAACAAAGTTTTGTCCCTTATGAGTAAAAGGTGCGGAACCAAGCATCACTTCCTGTACTTGACCATCCTTTTTGACGACCGCTTTTGTTGAACCGATCATCATCATAATTTCCATGTTATCAAAAGCGGCATGAATTTGCTTTGAATTCTTATCAAAGTCCACCTTTGCTCCCAAACTTTCAAAAACCGCTCTGAAAGGCAGCATTGTTCTTCCGTCTTTGACAATCGCACTCTTTGAATTAGCGCTAACAACCTTGTCATAGATTTGAACAGTCAATCCTTCCGCATAAGAAACCTTTGCCACAGAGTTCATCTTCTCTTGCATTCCGTCAGCATAAGACGGGGTGCCGAACATAACAGTTGATGTCAGCATAAAAGTAGCCGCCATCAAAGATAAAAGTTTTTTCATATAGACCTCCTAAATGACTTATTTGTCTTAACATCAACATTATACCCCAAATTAGTTGATAAATAAAGCAATGATAATTTGTTTTTTCAAAAATTACAACGGCTTGCGATATTTCATTTCTTTTTGATATAATAAATGAGACATCTTCAGTTGAGCATGATAATGTGACAAATATTTTTTTGCGCAAAAGCGCATGGTTAGGAGGCTTTATGAAAATAGCTTTTTATGGTGCGGCAAGGGCCGTCACCGGAAGTTGTCACTATCTGGAAGCAAATGGTAAAAAAATGCTGATTGACTGCGGCTTACAACAGGGGATGGACGCCGACAATCATCAGGCATTTCCCTTTGCCGTCAATGAAATTGATTATGTATTTTTAACCCATGCACATATTGACCACTCAGGCAGATTGCCTCTTTTGGCTAAACAAGGTTTTGAAGGCAAGGTTTTTTGTACCTCCGCAACCGAGGATTTGTGCAATATTATGTTGAGAGATTCCGCTCATATCCAAGAATTTGAGGCGGAGTGGAGAAATCGAAAAGGAAAGCGACTCGGTCAGGAGCACAAGGAGCCTTTATATACGATGGCGGATGCGGAAGCCATCATCGCGCGATTGGAGCCTTGCCCATACAATCAAATTTTGGATATCGACGAAGGAATTCAAATTCGCTTTAAAGATATCGGGCATCTGCTCGGCTCATCCTGTATTGAAATTTGGCTTACCGAAGGCGGCATCAGCAAAAAAATTGTATTCTCCGGAGACATCGGAAATATCAACATGCCGCTGATTAAAGACCCGAGCTTTGTCGATGAGGCGGATTATGTCGTTGTCGAATCAACCTATGGCGACCGTCTTCACAATCGACCGCCGGATTATGCCGTAGAGCTTGCGAAAGTGATACAAGAGACCTTTGACCGCGGCGGCAATGTCGTCATTCCGTCCTTTGCGGTCGGAAGAACACAGGAATTGCTTTATTTTATACGCAAAATCAAAGAGCAGAATCTCATCAAAAATCACGGTATTTTTGATGTATATGTCGATTCGCCGTTGGCGAGTGAAGCTACGAAACTTTTTGATGAGAACAAATGGGAAAATTATGATGAAGAAGCGATGGAGTTGGTAAAAAACGGAGTCAATCCGATTGCTTTCGATGGCCTTCATCTCTCGGTTACTGCCGACGAATCACGCGCAATCAACTTTATCAACACACCGAAGGTAATCATCTCCGCATCCGGTATGGCGGAAGCCGGACGAATCAAGCATCACCTGAAGCACAATCTGTGGCGTCCCGAATCCACCATCGTCTTTGTCGGCTATCAAGCGCATGGTACGACCGGTCGTGCAATTTTGGAAGGATCGCCGGTGATTAAACTTTTCGGAGAAGAGATTACCGTTCGTGCGAATATTGTAAAATTGGAAGGCATCTCCGGTCACGCCGATCAACAGGGTTTACTCGGATGGCTGGAACATTTTTCAAAAAAACCGGAGCAAATTTTTGTTGTTCATGGTGAAGAAGAAGTTTCGGAGCATTTTGCCACTCTGATAAATGAAAAATTCGGCATCCGTACAATCGTCCCTTTCTATACTCAAATGCACAGTCTGTACGACGGCTCTATGATTCGTGAAGGAGTTGTTGTCGAAAAACCGCAGCGCACAATGCGTACCGAAGAAAATACCCCTTATGGAAAACTTCTTCAAGCTTTGCGCAGCTTGGATAAGGCCGTCAGCAATAATAAAGGCGGTGCGAACCGAGACCTCAACCAATTTGCACAGGAAATTCTCGACCTCGTCGCAAAATGGGATCGATAGTCGAATTTTTCGCGACAAGAAGACCGAGCATACTTTGGAAAATCTAAAAAAATAGCGAACTCATAAGAGAACGCCATTTTTTTACGCTCATTTACATCCGTTGAAAATCTATCTCTTTCATCAAAAAAGCTGCCGCAGAAAATCTCACTGCAACAGCTCGTCTCCATGTTAAAATTTTTCAAAACGACATCTCGCATTCGCAACACATTTTCCACAAACTCGGATATCTCCCAAATTTTGATAGATGATTTGATTATCCTGCATATGCTCCATGCATTTTTGTTTGTCAAATCCGTCCACCGTCAAGGCGCCTCGCGGACAAGCATCGATACAATCCATGCATGATTGGTCTATCTTGTAAAGACAAAACTCCCGCTCCGGTCTCGGCGTCGGCTCAATTTTAAGCTCGGTAATCACGGAGCCGAAGCGTCCCGCACAACCCTTTTCCGTAATGATTAAACGATTCATCCCGAAGGTTCCCATTCCGGCAATGTATGCAATATGACGCTGAGAATAATTTCCACTTTCCGCCGCCCTGTCCAAATTTTTGCCTTGCGGAAGGATGGTCGCATATCCTTTTTTCTCTAAACGCTCTTTGATTGCCAATCCCAACTTGTCAATCAGGCGGTTGGTTTCAATATATGCGAATGCCCAATCTCTCGATGCAATCTTTCCCGACTTATTCGATAAAACCGTCTCTTTTTCAAAAGGAACAAAATATGAAATGACGGTATTTGCACTCGCCAACGAAGTCAGCGGAGAAATATGGTCTTGACCTACAATATTTTTGAGCTCGTCAAACAGCTCATCATGAGCATCGGCATAACAAATCAGCGGTTCCTGCCAATTAGTTATCGTCCGCTCGTTTTTTTTATATTCTCGAACATATTTTCTTATAAAATTCTCAAGACTCTTTTTCATACTCCCTCCAAATCCCTCTCTACTAAAATACCATAGAAAAATATTTTTGTAAATCGTTTCAGAAGAAGTTATACCCCACTAATTTCAGTTAGTTGAGCGTAATCGCAAGCCTAAAAACGCGACTCAAAATCGAATAATCAATAGCTTATCTGATTGCAGTTTGTGTAAAAGATGGCGATTTTATGCGAACCGATTTATCGAAACTCTTCTCCATCCAAATAAACACAAACAATATCCAAATTTTCATCCAGCACCGTCAAATCCGCCGCTCTTCCGACAGCTATCTTTCCCGCTACATCGTCAATCCCGACTGATTTCGCCGGAACGAGAGTCGCCATTTGAATCGCTTCCCAAACGGATGCAATCCCCCATCGCACCACATTCTTGACCGCATCCTTTAAAAGTAAAATCGAACCTGCCAAGCTTCCATTATCCATCTTTGCCGTTCCATCTTTCACATGAACGGCAAAATCACCGAGTTTATAATCTCCGTCCGGCATACAGGTTGCACTCATGCAATCCGTAACCAAGACGGTTGAGAAAGGTTTTCTCATACCGACCACAACCTGCGCCGCTGCCGGATGCACATGATGCCCGTCACAAATCAGCTCGGCAAATACATTTTGCAGAGTCAATCCCGCTCCGACCATTCCGGGATTTCGGTGATGAAGCGGACTCATCGCATTATACATATGCACGAAGATGCTGGCTCCCTGCTCCACTGCGGATTTCGCCTGCTCATAAGTTGCATCCGAATGTCCAAGCGCAATATGAACGCCCATCTTTTTTGCATGTTGTATAAATTCAAGCGCCCCCTCTCGCTCCGGCGCAACTGCAATCTTAATCGGCAGTCCGTCCGCAAGCTGAACCCAATGTTTCAGCAAATCGATTTGAGGGTCTTTAAAATATTCGGGATTCTGAGCGCCCTTATATTTTTCAACAAAAAAAGGTCCTTCCAAAAAAATTCCGCCAATCTTTGCACCTTGAGCATCTCGATAATTTTGAGCAATATTCAAAATGGCTCTATCGGTATCTTCGTTGGACGCTGTTAAGCTCGTCGGCAAAAAAGTAGTCACTCCGACATGCGCGGCAGCTCTTGAAATCGCAAGCAATCCTTCTCGGTCCGCATCCATGACATCATGCCCGACCATCCCATGAATATGCGTGTCTACAAATCCCGGTGCAACAATATGCTCGCCGTAATCGATAAAAGGCATCCCCTCCGGAAGCGTATCCAAGATTCCTGTGACTTTTCCATCCTTTATTTCGATAATTCCGTTTTCCATCATTCTATCTTCAAGCACAATGGCTTTCGCTTTGATATATTTCATCGTTCTTCTCCATTTCTTTTATCTCAATCAGAATATATTTTGCTATAAAAATCTTGCTCAATTGCTCTCTATACGGAGCATCTCCATCGCATTATGTTTTATTATATCGAAAGAATATTGATTTGTGTATCATTTTTTGTAGTCATTTTCAAAAATATTTACTCGTTTCCAAAAGCCGGATTCCTATGGTCACCGAGAACATAGAAACGGATTTTACTTTTCAAAGATTGCCAAGCTAAAAACGCAACCGGAATCGATTGCGTTTTTAAGGAGAAACAATAAGATTGGTATTTGCTTTCCGTTGACACTAAGGTGCCATCATAAATTTTATAACGAACAGTAAGGACAAAATCCAAGTAAGCGGCTTGGTCTCTTTTGCCTTCCCGGATACAAGCTTGATAATACAATAAGATATAAGACCGAAAGCAATTCCGTTTGCTATCGAATAAGTCAACGGCATCATAACGACGGTTAAAAATGCCGGAACGGATTCACAAATCTCGCTGAAATCAATTTCTTTGACACCGCTCATCATCAATGCGCCGACAAAAATCAGAGACGGCGCCGTTGCCACCGACGGAATCAATGTAACAAACGGTCCGATTACCAAAGCCAACACAAACATTGTACCCGTTACAGCTGCAGTAAGACCGGTTCGGCCGCCTTCCGCAATTCCCGCGCTGGATTCAACATAGGTGGTAACCGTCGAGCTTCCCATACAAGCTCCCGTTGTCGTTGCAATTGCATCACACATCAGCGCTTTTTTCATGCTCGGCATATTTCCATTCTCATCCAACAGATTCGCTTTTTTCGCCGTTCCCAACAATGCGCCGATCGTGTCGAACATATCTACCAACGAAAAGGAGATGACGATGACGATAACGGTTGAAAGCGTCTGTAAAAAGCTTCCTCCTCCGAACAGACCGCCGACATCCATTTTTAAAAGAGATACTTCAGCAAAATCCGCAAACTGCTCGCCCAAATGCAAGGAAATTTTTTCCGGAAGCTGCATATAGTTAAGAAATGGCAAATAAGCAATAAAGGTCGTTGCAAGAATTCCGATAAATATTGAGCCTTTAATCTTACGAGCCGTCAGCGCTGTAATGATCAACAAGCCCAAAATCGCAATGAGCGCTCCCATAGTGTCATGATAGGTGTCCGGATTGAGCAGCCCTTTGAAATTCACCAAAGAAACCTGAGTTACCGGATGCGGCACGACAATTTTTGCATTTTGAAGTCCGAGATAGGCAATAAAAAGTCCGATTCCGCCTGAAATGGCATGCTTTACATTTGCCGGAATAGCTTCAATAATCGCTTCTCGAATTCCAAACGCGGTAATGGCGATAAACAACAGACCGGAAATAAACACAAGCACCAACGCAAGCTGATAGCTTTCAATCACATCAAGTTCACGAGCTACAATTTTGCTCATCGTCGGCATGATGGTAAATGCAAAAAATGCATTCAATCCCATTCCCGGAGCTTGTGCAAAAGGAAGATTTGCCCAAAATGCCATCAAAAAAGTTCCTACCGCCGCCGAAAGACAAGTCGCAATAAAAACGCCATTGAAAATTTGCTCATTCCCATTGGAAAGAATATCCGGATTTACTAAAATTACATAAGCCATTGTAAAAAATGTTGTAAATCCAGCCACAATTTCTGTTCGCATGGTGGATCCATGTTCTTTAATTTTAAAATATTTCTCCATAATCTCTCCTGTCAAAAAAATTCCCCTCCGCTATAATATCACTAATGTCCCGTTTTTTCAATAAATTTTATGTTATTTCTTACAAAAAAACAAAAATAAAGGCTAAAACCGTATATTATCAAATAGAATTTCAAAATATCATCCGGATTTAAAAAAGGAGCCGCTACAGAGCAAAAAATCTCATTCTGCAACAGCCCCTTAAATTTTTCCGTATAATTTTCCGCCGGATATGTCCAATCCATCCGTCTATTTTCTTGCGTTTTCCTCAACAAGAAACAGCAAAGTGTCATTATGAATTTGCTCCGCTCGCATCTTTCCGCAAAGCTCTTCCACAATTTTAAGCGCAAAATAGATCGCTGTTGCCGGTCCCTGAGAAGTAATCACATTTTTATCCATGACCACCAATTCGTCACGATGCTCTTTATAATTGATTTGTGTTTTGAATGCCGGATAACAGGTTCCTGAAATTTGCTGTGCAATGCCCGCTTTTTCCAAAACGATTCCGGACGCACAGATATTCGCCAGATATTTATCCTGCTTTCCAAAAAAGCTTTGGAAGGCCTTAATCACTCGGTCATCATCCCGAAGATTCGTTGAGCCCGGTAAGCCTCCCGGTGTTATCAGAATATCATATTCGCTGAAATCTTTGACCTCGTTGATATGAAGGGAAGTGACAGCTGTGAGTCCATGTGCTCCCTGCACTTGATTTCCTTTTTCAACGGAGCAGAGCTCCGCTTTTACTTCCGCTCGTGTCAAAATATCATAAACCGTCAATGCTTCAATTTCTTCAAATCCATCTGCCATAAAAATCAATGCTTTTTTCATAATTCACCTCTTACAATTAGAAAATTTATCTTCTAAGAACAACGAAATCCCGATATCAATAGACGGCTTTCCCATCAATATGACTCTCCGGTCTTTCCAATTTTATATTCCGCCCTTAAAAAACCGGGGAGCATTAGCTCCCCATAGATTGATTGATTGTCTCATACAATTTATTGTTCTCAGCCGGAACGCAGTCCGTTACCCAATACCACCAGAAATATCCGCCCACATAGTTTTTCGTATATTTCGGCATCGAATAATAACGCTCCGCCTTTTTGATTTTTTCATCCAATGTCGCTTTTTCATCCGCAACGCCGCACTCTCCAATTCCAAGCTTTGAATTTGGAAAATCCTTCTCAAGCGTCTCAAAAATTTCTTGCCAATTCGGCTCAAAATTTTCATTATCCTCTTCGTAATAGCTGACAAAGAGATAATCCAAGTGATTTTTCATTGATTTCGGCACATTCTTGTTTAGCCATTCGTGCATTTCCACTTTTTGCAAATTCGGCGCAGTATAATATGCAGTCAAAACCGTTTTTGCATTTTTCCCTTCTAAAAGCTCAAAAGCGGAAATCATCTTCTCGACTATCAACTTATTATCGTCACCGAGCCATCCCTCGCCATTGATTTCATTGCCAATCTCCCAAAGGTCAACATAATCGTTGAGAGCTCCGTAGCTTTCGGCAAAGCGTTTGCGATAGCTTGCCTCACTCTTATAGTAAATCATGTCATAGGAATCGACGGGCGATGCCATCACATAGGCGACATCATGAATTTTTTTGAACATCTCAACATATTGGATCGGATGAATATCACGGCTCATTACAATTCGAACGGTCGGTTTGGCAGGCATCTTCCGAATAGCCTCTACAATTTGTGTCAACTGGATGCTCTCATACCAACTGTCATCAATAGTAATACCGATAATTTTTTCATCGGTCGGTCGGATTTCGCCGACATCGGATTTCGGTATTTCTTCCGGAGTAATCTCAGATGATTCTCTTGTTTGACAAGCGCTCAGCAGAAAAACAAGAAGAATATATCCAAGCCATCGAATTATTTTTTTCCCCATTTTGGCTACTAAAGTGACTCCGCAAAAATTTGGCGAACAACTTCCGGTGTTGCTTCAATCGGCGCGATGCTGAGCAAACCTTTAAGTCCCGGCGTTTCAAAAGCAAGTCTTGTCAAATCATCAAGATGCTCTTCACCAAAACCGAGGTCTTTCAAACTCTCTTTTATATTTACGGAATGCAGCCATTGGCGCACCGCTTTAGACACATCATCCGCAGTTGCCGTTTCAAACTGCAGATTTGGCAAAATCGGTTTGAGAACATCAAACAATGTATTTTTCTTCGCATCATAGATATGTTTTATGACGGAAGGTAATAAAATTGCCAAACCTTGGCCATGTGTCGTTTCATGTTTCAATCCGCTGAGAGGATGCTCCAATGCATGTGTCAAATGCAAAAGCCCATTATCAAAAGCGGTTCCCGCAATCAGAGAAGCATAGGTCAAGAAATATCTCGCTTCCAAATCATTCGGATCTTTTTGAACCCGAGGCAAATAGATGGAAATAAGACGAACCGTTTCTTGCGCCAACAATATGGAGAACGGACTCGCCACAACGGTTGAGCAAGCCTCAACGATATGATTGAGCGCATCCACCGAAACAAAAGTTGTCTGGTCAGGAGCAAGTCCCGTCATCAATGCCGGGTCGTCTATTGCATATAAAGGATACATCGCATCAGCGGCAATCGCAGGTTTATAGTCATTTTCCGGAATACTTACAACCGAAAAGCGGTCAACTTCCGTTCCAGTTCCATGTGTCAAGTTGATAGCGATAATCGGAACCGCATCTTCAATAGGGAAAGACAGATTCGCGAGCGCTCTTGCATCTTTGTCCGGATATTTTAGTAAAACGGCTACCGCCTTCCCTGCATCAATCGGACTTCCTCCACCAATTGCAACGACCGCTCCCGCTCCAAGCTTGCGCGCCATGGCGGTCGCCTCGTCGACTTGATCCACTTCCGGATTTGGCGTTACTTTATCATACAACACATATTCGATACCATGCTTTTGATATGCCTTTTCCACAAAACTCCAAGCACCCGTTTTTTTATAGGCTCCTCGACCGGTCACCGTAACCACTTTTCGAATCCCCATATGAACTAAGCGTTCGCAGATATAGTCTATTTTTTCAATTGCACCTACACCTAAAAAAGCAGTCGTCTTTACTCTTATTTCGCGCACTTCATGAATATTAATATCTTTCTCCCACATAGATTGCCTCCAATTCCCTTACATAAAATATTTTTCTTAACAATATTCTACTACCTTGTTGTTTATATGTCAATCTCATTAAACTGCAATCTTTTTTGTGATTTGACGAAAATCATTATTTTTAAAAAGAACTTTCTGTGCGACTCTTAGCAGTACAATTCTTTTATCAAACGATGTGCCGTCATTTGTATAATCAAAGTCGAATTATTTCGATATTGCACTCCGGAAGCCAGCACGCCATGAATGTGTAGATTTTCAAGCGTTCCATATCGGGAAGATATTGCCGCCATGCTCTCGGACACCACAGCGAAGCCTCCGTATTCATCCACCATGACATATCTTTTATCCATCAACTGGGCCAACAGCTCATTTTTTTCTCCCACCTTTTCCATCGAGGTATCGAGGCCAGTCGCGTTGATAACATAGTCAAATGCTCCGGAATCATCGTCGATATTCCCGTCCGATTTCGTCAAGCGGAATTTATCGGAGCAAAGCATAATATCTTCAATCCGAGTCGGCATAGTCAATATCCCTTTTTCATGCGCATCAATTAAAATCTCTGCCGATTCTAAAGGAAGCGGACTGCGATTCAAGGTCATAAAAGGATGATATTTGCTTCTGAATTTTATTCTGTCCGAATTTGACAGAGAATCCCAAACCTTGTTAAAAACAACATTCATAATCGGAAGCAGTGCCTGAACTCTCGCTAATTCGTCCGGTTCTTGAATATTGATTTTCAATTCTTCAATTCCACCCTGCATATGCTTTTGAACAAATCGCTCATAATCAATATCATGCGTTTTCAACTCCTTATTAAAAAGCTCATCGAATTGCTCAAAGGTGATTCTTGAGTAATTTTCTTCCAATATCTTGTTAAGAGCATCCATAGTCAATACTTTAATTTCCAGCATCACCGGTTCCACTCTCACCGTCGGTATCACATTCGTTCTTGAAAACATAGCGATATTTTTGATACTCTTCTCCGTTATCAAATGTGTCGCAACATCGACCGCCGTCAGCCCCGCTCCAATGACGCAAACTCTGTCGTCCGGTTTGATATGAGCAAGTTTTTCTCTCACCGGATAAATGTCTTGAATATAATTCGGATGTGTTTCTACCTTATTATATATACTTCGCTGAGGAATTTCTCCATTGCATAGATGAACTCTGTCATATCGGTGGATATTTCCTTTCTCGGTTTCAAGCTCCCATTGCTTTCCAACCTTGTCCATACGCACAATTTTTTCAGTAATCTTTTGCGCTCCGATTTTACTCATGCTCTCATCCAGTCTGTCTTTGGTATATTCGCCGAAAGTCGCTCTCGATGTATAGACCGGCTCCTCTCTGCCCTTATCCTTGAGCCAATTTGCCAAGTCGTCATTATTTTGATAGTCATAGCTTATTTTTCGAGTCTTCAGGTTCAGTATCAAATCATCAGAATCCTCCCGATACGGATATCCTCTCCCAAAACTCTCCTTCGTATCATAACAGTCAATTTTCACTTTTTCTTTATCAACCTCTTTTGCATAAGCTGCAAGCACGGCCATACCGCTGCTTCCCATTCCTATTATAGCTATTTTTTCCATAAAATCTCCTTCTCAGTTATAATATCTTCAGTATTAAGATACCACAGATTATTTAAAATAGGTCTTAAAAAGAGGTTATTATTCATCGAATTATTCTATGACATCAATAAGCTTTTTAAATCATTTCTCATTCCTCTTTCCTCATAGTAAAATGACTCAACCGCCTCATAGAAAAATTTTTCATTAAAAGCTTTTCCTATGAATTTTTTTCATCATAATATCCATCGCATAAAGGTAGCATCCACATCCGTTTTAGAAAACGAGTTGCGCGTTCCCATGACTTGTAGAAACTCATCATATTTTTCAAGTCGCTCTCTCCAAGATTTGAATCGTTCATAATCTCTTTGCTCATGAGATTTTCTCTTCCCTCTCCCTTTAACAAATGATTGGACACTGCCGGTTTTTTCAATCGCTTGAAGTTTTT
>JBGZSM010000098.1:0-17401 GCA_041853585.1 Filifactoraceae bacterium | reverse complement strand
TTTTTCAATTTGAATTTCAATTTCCGATTTCGATTGATTTGCGTCAGATGACAAATCTTAATTTCGACATTTTGCTTTTATTTCTTTGGCTTTGAATCCTGTTTTCAATCTCGGATTTCAGTTTTTCAAATCTCGTTCCATTAAAACTTTGATTTTCGATTGATTTGCGTCGGATGACAAATCTTAATTTCGCCACTTCGTTTTGATTCTCAATTTTTGATTTGCCCATTCCTTCAACTTATAATTGTACCATAAAAGCCCTTAGAATAATAGACTTCCAATGAAAAAGAACAAAAAAAGCTTGCCGAGATAAGAACCAAGCAAACTTTTTAAAAAGGTATCCAAATTTATTTCCACTTGTCAGGAATTTTCGCTTTCCATACAAAATAGAGAGGATCTTTAGCCTTGCAATTTATTCGAAATCTTTCTTAAGTTTTATTCCATACCAAATAATCCCTCCAAGAAGCATAGCCGTAACCAAGTAACTTGCCTCAAATCCGTACAATCCTCCATTGAGCACAACTCGACTTTTGTCAATTCCGGTCTCCAAAATCGAAGTCGGCATCTTAAATCCGCTGACTACAACCCCAAGCACTCCGCCGAGAATAAAATTCCAGCCGGAATGAAGCCCGCTGATAATCCAAATATTGTCATGATAATAGTACATGAGGCTGAGCAGCACAGCCATTAAAAAAGTATTCACTATGCTGATTAAGGATGCGTTCGAATTGGATATATGCCCGAGAGCAAACCAGACAGAATTGATAATAATCGCCGAAATCACACCCCACTTTACAGATATTTGTGTAAAAATCAAACCTCTGAGCAGGAATTCTTCCATAAATCCCTGTACGGTAAAACCGACAAACAGAAGTATGAACAACAAAATATTAAAATTCGAGTTAAAATCAAATCGAATGCCGCCAAACAACCAATTGATTCCCAAAATGAGCAATAGAGAAATCGCACCTATCAACCATCCTATAGCCAGGTTTTTCAATACATTTTGATTCTGCATGCCCAATGATTTCAACGAGCGCTTGCCAACCCCCATCACGAACAACAAAAGTATCAAGGTAGTTATGACGCAAGCGCCGAGCAATGATAAAATTCTATCCGTTGTGACAAAACGCACCATTATTATTTGAGCGGCAACAAAGCTGATTAAATAAATTCCATAGTATACAAACAAAAGTCTCCACGACATTTTTAAAGTTCTTGCCTCACGAATAATCTGATTATCTTTTAAAGTCAAAACAACCTCCAATCGTTACACTTTCGGTTTATGAAGAGCATCAAGCTGATTCAAGATCGTCATCTTCATCCATTTTCCCAAAATACTACAACAGTATAGCATATTCATATACGAAATTCAATTGGCGTATTGTGCCTGCATAATTGACTTAAAAAACGACCTCAAAGATCGTTCAAGGTCGTCGGATTTAAAATGCCGTTGCAGAAAACTATATTCCGCAACGGCAACATTAACTCTATTTTTTCGATTCGCTCACATATTGCTGAATTGCATCGCAAACATATTGCGCCGTACCCTCTCCGAATTTGTCAAGGTTCTCTTTGAATTCATTATTTTGAACATAACCGCGCCCGATGGATGAAAACACTTCCAAAGAGCAATCGAAAGAATATCGACAAAGATGCTCATGCAGCGCTTTTGCCAAATTTACATTCTCTTTGCAAACCGGCGACATCTTATCGGACAGATTTTTTGCAAAGGCAAAGAAAATCCGGTTAAAGCCATCGGCAATTTCCTCTTCTTTTCCCTTGTGTCTCTCAATAGACTCCTCAATAACTTCCTTTCCGTACATCTCAATCGCAGCCTGCTTATACTTTTCGTTATTCTCGTAGCGGAATCCTTCAAATTTTTCCCTGGTTGACATTTCAATTCTCCTTTCATAAGAACTTATCGTTTTTTCCAATGTGTCTATCAATGTCAGGAGTCTGTCCTTCTGATTTTGCATCAGAGTCAGTTGTTTCTGCAGATGGATGAGCAGATTTTTATCTTCCGTCGTCAGCAACGATTTGATTTGCTTCAATGAAAAGCCGAGATATTTGTAGAACAATATTGTCTGCAAAAGTGACATATCTTCCTCTGAATAATACCTGTAGCCGTTTTCATTTTTCTGCGGCGTCAAAAGTCCAATCTCGTCATAATGGTGTAAAGTGCGCACCGATACACCGCTGATTTCACTCACTTTTTTTATTAAATACATCTCTCCCTCCTAACAAGCTCAAGTTTAAACTATCACATCGCGTCATAGTCAAGCCTTTTTTGAAAAATTTTTTTGCCGAATTCAAAAATTCTCCAAAACAAGTATTCTGCAAATCATACAGTTTATAAAACATTCGTTCCGCACAAAAAAGATTACCTGCACCGACAGATAACCTCTTATTTCAAAAGCTATACTGAATTATTGAAAAAAACATTTGTCAACAATTTATACTTTGAACAACTGCTCTTTGCTCCAACCTTATAAGAAACGGAAAAAGCATATTTCTCGCTACATTTTTTATCTTTTAGCATTAATATATTCCACATCGCTAAACGATTTTCCAAATCAAATTCGCAAGATGACCCACGATAACGATAATAAACAGACTGAGTAAATTTACCGCATTGTTGGACATCCAGGAAAAACCCTGAATCGGATTTTGCTTTGCATGGATTTTTCGATCGCTCATAAGGCCTTCGTCCGTCAAATATTTTCGCTGAAACAATGCGCCTAAAATACTGTCAATCAAAGTACCCGTAAAAGCCATCAGCGTGACGAACAAGACGCCCTGATATCCGAACTGCGGAAAAGCAAGCCATGCCGACAAAAAGCCGCCGCTCAATCCCGCCAGCAGTCCGCCCCAGCTGATTCCACCCGAAACGCCCCGCTGAACATCTTTTCCGGTGATGATACTGAATACCCTTCCTTTGCCGAGCACCCCGATTTCCGAAGAAAAAGTATCCGCGGTTGCGGCTGCAAAAACCACAAAGCTCAGTAAAGAAAATACCGTACTGTCCGGCGAAAAGTATTTGCACCATACCAATATGCATGCCGGTAAAGAATTGCACACCACCTGATGCCAAGTCCTCGCGCCGCCGGATTCCTGAAAGCGATCCGCTTCCAACTTCCGCTCATTTTTAATTTTGCTGACGCCGCTTCCCAGTAAATAAAAAGCATACAGGCTCAGCGCAATCCACACGCCGCCCAAGAGATAGAGCATTATCGCCGTCAAAATCGCAGCCACCACCCCATCCGGCGTCAACAGTCTGAGTTTGAGACTCGCCAACAGAACGCAGACCGAAAATAAAAAATAGATGAAAAAGAAAATATCGCCATAGTAAAATGCTAAGGTTGCAAAGAGCGCCGAACCGATCGGCAGCGTCAAATTATCCGAGCCTTTGGCTCCCGCCGCTTCGACAAATGCGGATAAAAACCCGTTGCACAAAGCGATGAGAATAATAATACCTATGCCGACTCGCGCAATCTGCTCGGCCTCCCCGACAGTCAGCAGCGTGATGATGGTGACCGCCGTCGCTACGATGAAGACCGTCACGCTTCCCGCTAAAGTTTTATTCGGCGCAAAGTAATAGGGTTTTCTCTTTCCGAATCTCGCTCCGACCAATGCCGCCAAACCGTCGCCATAAGCCATAATCAAAATTCCGATTATCGGAAACATCTCCCATCCGGTAGCAAAACGAATCGCCACCGCCGCGCAAAGACTGATGGAATAATATACCGTTCCCCAGCTGTCGTCCTGCCTTTCCATCGAAGAAATCAAATTGTATTTCCGGCTCAATGTATTGATGATGATAAAGACCGCCGGAACGAAGATGGCCGCTTTGACATCGGTAAAGAACATGGCGATAAAAATCCAATTTCCGACCATAATATGAATAAATTTACGGCTCAGCTCGCCTTGATTCTTGCTAAAAACAATCGTCGAAAAACCGATTACTGCAAAAATATATAGAAAAGATATTCCTATCAACAACATATTCATAGATTTTCCTTATTCTGAACCCGTCGGTTCAACTTTCCTTTCTCCGAATTCCCATTCCTCGTTACGATTGGAGTTTCCGCTAACCTTCTCAATACGGCTCATCACGCTTTTCATCAAATCGCTCTTGGTCTTGGCGCTCGTGTAGCATCTTTTGGTAAAGCAATTGTAATTGTTCTTTCGTACTTCGTCCAAAATCGCCTGATAATATACCGCCGCAACCGTCACCGGAAAGAGCGCGTCCGAGCTGAACATATACAAATGCCGATAAAATTCATCGTAGTAATGCTTCGAGAGCAGCGCCGTCTCCTCCCACAGATGAACCACCTTGTCCGCCGCCTTAAAATTCGGTTGAAAAAATTGCTGCCATCTTCGCCAAGCGGACGGCAAGGCGGACAGATTTTCCAAATCTGTTCTTGAGACTCCGTATTTTTTCATAAAAGTTTGCGGAATATAGATTCTGTTTCTATTTCTCAAATCCTCTCCGATATCTCTGAGAATATTTGTAATCTGCATTGCGATGCCCAAGGATTCACAAATCGATTCATATCGCTCATCCGCTTTCTCCCCTCGAAGCATCGGTGCTAACATCAACCCCACGGTACCGGCGACTTTTTTGCAATATCGAATTAATTCTTCTTTATCCTCAATGATTTTAAAATTAATATCGCTTCGCTGTCCGTCGATTTGCTCAAGCAACGCTTCAAGCGGAATTTGACGAGTTTGGACGGCATTCTCAAACGCAGGCCACCAAGTATATTTTGTATAATTTTCTTCCTGACTGCTACCGTCGTACAGCGACTTCACTTCTTCTTCCAACAGGTCGAAGAGTTGAAGCTGCATCGCCTTACTCTGCGATTTGGTATCCGCCAAATCATCCGCATATCGACAAAAAGCATAGAGCGCCGCAATATCCAAAAACTTTTCACGCTCAATTTTTCCAAAAGCCGCATAGAAACTCGACGCGTATTTTCGCATAATCGACTCCGCTACTTGATATGATGATTGGAGATTCATGAGAAATCCGCTCCTTCCACATCGCGACGAAGTTCCTCGGCACAGATTTTGCCGCTCTGCATTACAATCGGCACACCGGCTCCCGGATGCGTGCTGCTGCCGGCAAAATACAATCCTTCACAGGAAAGACATTTCGCCTGCGGTCTCAGATGATTGCTCTGAGTCAAAGTAGGTTGCAAGCCGAAAGTCGCGCCTCGATAGGCATTGAAGTATTTCATAAAATCGCGCGGCGTAAAAAAGCGTTCAACGGAAATTTTCTCTCTCAAATTTTCCAGCGCAGGCAACTTCTCCAAAGTCGAAATCGCATGCTCTCTATAATAATTGACGGTCTCATCATCCCATTCGTACTGCGATGCCACCGCATCCGATACCGGAACGAGCAGATAAAAAGAAGATTTGCCCTCGGGTGCCATCGTCGGATCTACATTCGAAGGAACATGAAGATAGACGGACGGCTCTTTAATTTTGCTCCCGTCAAAAATGCTTTCCAAATTCGAATCCAAATCGTCCGCGATGACAAAGGTATGCGCAGCAAGCTCGGGATAAATTCCTTCCACTCCCCAATAGAATACGAGACAGGAACAGGAATAATCCATGCTGTCTATCTTTGCGTCATCATACTTACCTTTGGCTCCATCATCTTGAATCAGATTTTTCATCGCGTATGGGAAATCGGCATTACAAATCACATAATCCGTCAAAATTTCTTCGCCCGAAACCGAAATCCCTCTCACCTTGTTATTTTCCGTAATTATTTCTTCCACATCCATCCCGTAATGAATCACTCCGCCGAGTTCCTCAAAAAGTTTCGCCATCTGACGGGCCATCGTAAACATTCCTCCCTTGATAAACCAAACTCCGTAAAGCAGCTCAATCATCGGAATGATATTGTATAAAGAAGGTCCTTTCTTCAGAGAAACCCCGATATACAGCGTTTGAAAGCTGAGCATCTGTTGGAGGTCTTTGTCCGGTATGAATTTGGACATCATTTGGTCCGCACTGTCAAAAGTTTTTAATTTCAGCGCATTCCAAAGAACCTTCGGATTATAAAAATCACGCTTGTGCCGAAAAGGTCTCGTGATAAAATGCTCCAAGGCAATCTGATAGCGCTTGTAAATCGAGCTGAGATAATCATAAAATCCCATCGAATTGACAAAGCCCTTGCTTTCAAAAATATGATGCAGTTCCTCCAAATCATTGGAAAGGGAATAGAATCTTAAAGGCGAAGAATTAAAATAGACATGATACATCGGATCCAATTTGAACATCGGAATGTAGTCGTCCGGATTGCGTCCCGCGATTTCAAAAATTTCTCGATAAATTGACGGCATCATCACCAGGGTCGGCCCTACATCAAAAGAATGTCCGTCGAACTCCAATCGATGCATCTTTCCGCCGGGAACAGCATTTTTCTCATAAATCTCCACTTGATATCCGGCATTTTGGAGACGAATTGCTGCCGAAAGCCCACCGATTCCGGCACCGATAACCAATACTCTTTTCATGATCCTCCTTCAACAGCGGTTTTTGCCCGCTCAAAAAAATCACTACAGAATCATCGGCTCGTGGCTCCCGTTTGGGACAATGAATTGCAGTAATGGAAAAAATATTAAAAGATGAATCAGCGCTTTAGCAAAAGCAACCGATATGAAAATCATACTCAAAAAAGTTGTAAATGTCAAGAACTTTAAATAATCGACTTAACCGCTCAAAATATTTCTTACAAACCGACACTTTCGGTGATTTCATCATAATGAATACGCAAAAAAATACGATGGAGCATAGAATTCATACTGAATGTTGCAAAAATCAGTTGTCAAGAGTTTGTATTTTGAATAACCGTTTTTCACTTCCCACCGTTGCGCCGTTCCGTCCGAACGGAAGACATAATCTTACAGTTATTGGGTTTTTGCATCCAATCAATATTATACAAAAACGGAGACTTTCGTCTCCGCTATTCTTTTGCTTTAAAATTGTAAATCGGTATAATCCGCTTGATGACATCGACCGTCTCCCCGATATGCTCGGTGATGGCTTCGATCGGCTTGTATGCCATCGGACATTCGTCCAAAGTATCCTGATTGACGGAAGTTGTGTAAATTCCTTCCATCTGTTTTTTAAATTCGCTCACGGTAAAGGATTCTCTCGCTCCTTTTCGAGACTTCAAACGCCCCGCTCCATGCGGTGCCGAGAAATTCCATTCCTTGTTGCCTTTTCCGATGCAGATGAGCGAGCCGTCCCGCATATTGATCGGAATGAGCAATTTTTCTCCCGCTTGAGCCGAAACTGCGCCCTTTCGCAAAATGAGATTTTCGGTGTCGATGTAGTTGTGAATGGTTGTAAATCGATCCGACACTTTGAGTTTCATTCCACGAATGATTTCGTCCATCATCGCGATTCGATTCAATCGCGCAAATTCCTGCATGATTTTCATATCGTGAAGATAGTTCTCCATATCTTCACCCTCAAGGTAAGCCAAGTCCCTCGGAATATCCGTAAGATTTTGAGCCTTCATTTTTTGAACCTCGGTTTCGATATCCTGTTCTCTTCCCGACTCCTTCAACGCCTTAATCTTCGCTTGAATATCCTCGGACGAATTTTTGTTCAAACGCTGGTATGCGAGTTCCTGATAGTATTTCGCCACTTGAAGTCCGAGATTTCGTGAACCGGAGTGAATCGTGATATACAATTCGCCGTCCTCATCTTTTCCGGCTTCGATAAAGTGATTGCCGCCGCCCAATGTGCCGAGTGAAAGTTCCGCTCTTCTTAGGTTCAGCCTCGCATCCTCTTTGCATCGAAGCGCGCCAAGGTCAATTTCTTCCATCATCGGATGTTTGCTTTTTCGAACATTCATCCCCGACGGAATCTTTTCATATATCAATTTATCCAATTTTTGCAATTCAATATGCTTATTTTTAAGATGGATGGTCTCCATCCCGCATCCGATATCGACCCCGACCAAGTTCGGTACGACCTTGTCGGTAATCGTCATCGTAAATCCGATTGTGCAACCGGCTCCCACATGGACATCCGGCATAACGCGAATGGTTGCTCCCTGTGTAAAGTCCTGGTCACAAAGTCTTTCTATCTGCTTGATTGCTTCTTCTTCAACCAAGTTGGCATAAACGATGCCTTCGGATTTCTTCCCTTTTACTGTAATCATAATTTCCTTTCTCGGCCATGTTTTCGGATTATGCTCCGATTGCAAAACAAGGGCATCTCTTGTTTCTCAGCCTAATGGTATTCTTTTTTCCTAATTTTTTCGAGCAATTGTTTCTTTTTATTGGGAAATTTTCCTTTTGCTCGGGGATAGTACTTATCACATTTTTGGCAATAGCCTTTGTGGCTTGCCTTGCGTCCCTTTTTGCATTCGCCCATCGCGATATAATGTAAGCAAACCGCTTCTCTCATTTTCGCCATAACTTCTCCTTTTGGGCAACAAAAAAGAGCCTCACCGCTCATCCTTTATCCCTCTATGAAGGAACCTTTTCGAAAGCCCTGATCGTTACCCTGTAATTCATTTTCTTCTTGTTCATCACTACTCAGCATGAGTTCCTCCTTTCAAATCTACAAAAAATTATACCGTTTTGAAGTATAGCATAAGCAATCAAACAATACAATAAAAGTCATAAAAATGTAATATACTTGTGACCTTTCCGTTATGTAAAACGCTAATAAAATCCCAATGACAACTCACGAACTGTTTTTCCGCTAACCCCTTTTAAAAAAAACAGCTCTCAAAAATGTGTATTTTAAAACCTTTCTTTGCTTCCCATCTTGTAGGAAAAGGGAAAAGCATAATCTGTGGTTTATCAGGTTTTGGTTTGACGGCAATGCATCATAGAAATTTTATAAAAAGCTGCCACAGAACAATTTTCCGCAGCAGCTCTTTTCTATCGAATTGTAAATGGTGTCAGCTCGTCGAAGAATATCACGCCGTCAAAACTTTCCGCCGGCGACAAATTTTGAACAAATGCCTGTTCGACTTTTTCATAGCTTTTGGAAAATCTTTCGCCAACCGCGCTGAACGGCTGATTTGCACCGAGATAGCTTTTCGCCTGCTCATCGCTCGATGTTTTGGCAGCTGCAATATCGAGGTACATAGTTCCTTTCTGTAGTGGCGCCAACAGAGTCGCCAATCGTCCTTGGCTTGTATTTTCAACAAAGAACTCCGTAAGCTCGCTGGTTTTTTCATCTCTTGCCACAAAACGACTCTTTCCGAATTCTGTTGCGATGACGAAATAATTGTCGCCCAGCTCGCCGGCCAGGATTTCACCCATCACTTTTTCCGTACCGAAAACCGCGCTGGTCTTGCTCAAATGTCCGTTGTGCGCTGCTAAAAAGATTTTGTCATTATTATAAAATTCCTGCTCATGATGGAGTATCCACATCGTATTTTCCGCCATGTATCGGTCACGCAAAGTTCCATATTGATTGCCCGAATTTCTGAGCATCGTATTTTGCCAAATCACAAGCGCCGCATGCTTTGCGATGTCAAATTCTTTCGCCGATGTTTTTTCAACAATGCTTTCTTTTTCCTGCTCCAGCTTTTCATTGAGCTTTTCCAATTCCGTCAATGCCTTTTCAATCTTCACTTTTGACAAGTCATACATCGTTTCGTCGCTGAAATCCTGAAGAAGACTGCTGTAATCCGCTTCCAATTGCGAATTTGCTTTTTTCAAAATATCGAACAAAATCTCTTTGTTATTGTCGTATCGCTGCATGTCCATCCCGTAGAATCGTATCTGTTCCTCTTCTTTTTTGTTCTTGTTGTGCTTTCTCATAAAATCGAGTACTTTTTCAAGCTCCTGACTCTCGTAGATTCGAAATCCGATTTCTGAAACCGCATCCGTCGCATTTCCGTCAGCGCCCGCTATATATTCATTGACGCGATATCCTCCGCCGAAATCGCCTTCGATGACAAATACCGTTCTTCCCTGCTCAATCATTTTTTCAAATACCGTCTGTTTGAGCTCAATCAGTTCTTTGTTGCCATGGGTCGCTTCGCCGAGCGCGATGATTTGATTCTCCTTCGGATACTCGATTTCATCAACCGACTTAATGTAGCTCTGAAGTACATCGACGCTTATTTCGGGCGCCTCGCTTTTGGGGCTTGTGCATCCGCTGAGAAGCAGCATGCCGGACAATGCAATCGCCATCATTTTTCTATTTCCTCTCATGTTTTCTCCTTCCGTTTTCATACTTCAAATCATTTGCTATCGTATGGACATCGCACCAATCGCCGCCAGCACGATAATCAGTTCGTCCAAAAAGGATATCATCTTTTGAATCGCCTCATGATGAGTGCTTTGGCTTTTGATTTTCTCTCGTATCGCTGTTACTTCTTCTTTGTCAAAAAGTTTTTTCAATCGATTGGCTTTCTCAAGCAAGAATGCAAGAGTTAGAGCATTTTCGTCCGAACAAGTCAAAATTTTTGCCCGAATTTGAGATTTTATTTTCTCAACCATCTCAAGTTTCGGCATATATACTTTCTTATTCCCCAAGATTCCGCCCGACTTGCTTTCGACATATTGTGCTTTTACCAAATCCTCACAGACGGATTGCATCAACTCGTCAAAGAGCTTATCCGTCAAAGAGAAGCAGTAGTCGGTCGCCAATTGACTCGTCGTTCTCTGTTTGTCACTCAGATAGTGATACAGCCCCGCCAAATGCGACTGTTCTTCCCCCAATGCTTTTTCGACATAAATTTTGGATTTCTTCTCATCCAATCGGACAATTCCCGCGCTGAGCAGCTCCGTCAACGCCGCGCCGAGTAAGAGCACCCGCTCATTCCCTAAGGAAGCCAGTTTTCCGTTTTCTCCCAATGTGCAAATAACATATTCCTGTGTCAATGTTAGGCTTTTCATTGTGTTCCCTTTCTACTTAAACTACTGAACAATCCCGCGGTAAACCTTGGAGGTTATTTTATATACGGCGAAATAGCTGAGGGCAAAAATTGCCGTAATGAGCATAATGTTGAATAAAAATCCGTTTATTTTGACGACGCCGAACAAGCCGAGCAGCTGGAACAAAATTTTGAAAGCTCCCGCCATGTGTATTCCGGCAACAAGCAATGGCAAAAAGAAGAGCCAAAGCAGTTGTTTGTTGGTCGTCTTTTTTATCATCTCGTCGGAAAGTCCCACTTTTTTCATAATCTGATACGCCCGTCTGTCCTCGTAGCCTTCGGATATCTGCTTGTAATACAATACCAGCACGACCGCTATCAGAAATACGGAGCCGATGATGATTCCCAAAAGTACGAAGCCGCCATTGAGTGAGTAGGCATCCGTCACCGATTCTTTCTGCGTAACGAAACTGAAGTCCTCCTGCGCAAATATCGCCTTTGCCCGCTCGGAATAATCCGGCGATGCGTTGTTTACATCCCACATAAAGACATATTCCATTTGATTTTCAATTTTCTCTCCGCTTTCGATATTCGGAAATTTGTAGTAGCGCGCAAATTCTTTGACTTCCTCGACCGACGGAACGATGATGACGCTGCTCTCATTCATTATCCGGTTGAATTTCGGGGCATCTTCCACTCGCTGAATTTGAAATTCTTTGTCCAAAAAATAGACTCTGTCCTTGATTTCCTTCATCACTTTTCCGCTCTGAAAGCCGATTTCACCTTGACGAAGCTCAATCGGTTTTTGCATCGTCATATTGTATTGCTCAACGGTATAAATGGTAAGGAATTCGCTGCTCATCACATCGACTCCGTTTTCAAAAGTAAGCGGTACAAATCGCTCGCCCTCTCGTCTCGCGGAGACGGTGACCTGTGCTCCATGGCAGATTTTGCCAATTTTTTCATCACCTTGCAAGCTTTTTTGAACCATAGCATCGATGGTGTTCTCGGTTTCTTCCAGTCGATTGCTCTCCTCCGACGATGGTAAAATTCCTTCCTTCGCCACGCGATAAGACAGCGGAATATAGCTGCCGATTTGATTTTCGACGCTGGAATAAATGGTCAGCGTCACCGCGAGCACGACGATGATTCCCGAGCATAGGATACAGATGCTCGCCAATCCGACCGCATTGGACTTCATTCGATAAAGCATGCCCGATGTCGAAATGAATTGCGAGGTGCGGTAATAATATTTTTTGTTGTTTTTCAGCATTTTCAAAACCGCTACGGAAAGCGATATAAACAATCCGTAAGTTCCCGCCATTACAAAAAGTATCGCGGCGAAAAAATACATCAGCGATTGCAACGAGCCTTCGACGGTCAATGCGATATAGTAGCCGATGCCCATGCAGATGAGACCGACAATCAGGAAGATCCAATTGACTTTCGGCTCACGCTCTCCGGCAAACTGTTTGTTCATCAGCTCAATCGGATTCGACAGACGCACTCGGAAAATATTGAACAGATAGCTCAGCGTCATATTGAGCAGAATAATTTGCATCGTTCCCCGAATCGCCATAAAATCCAAGGAATATTTGTCAAAAGAGATATTTTTGTCCTGCAAAAGAATATTGCTTGACCAAAATACCAGTTTTCCAATCAGAAATCCGCCCAAGATCGCGATGGCGGCAATTGCAACAAAATTGACGAGCTGCTCAATCAACAAGACGCGTGCAATATGTTTTTTCTCCAAGCCCATCACACCGTACAGCGCCAGTTCTTTGTTTCTTCTCCCCATCAAAAATCGATTGGCATAGAGCGAAAAGATAATGAGCACAATGCCGGTTATCAATACGCCGAATTCCATCATCATTGGCAACGAGGAATGTCTTCGCTGTACATATTCGTTATGAATCAGCGAAAGCATGATGTAAAACATTGCGGACATCGCACCGTTTGCCAAAATATATGGTATTTGCAGCAGTCGGTTCGCTTTGATATTTTTGAGCGCGAGTGCTGCCAAAATTTTATTCTTCATCGGATGCCGCCTTTCTGTTCAAAACCACCAAACTTTCGGAAATACGCTCGGCAAATTGCGATGTCTTGTTGTCGCCTTTGTAGATTTCGTGATACACGATTCCGTCTTTGATGAATAAAACCCGATTCGCATAGGATGCCGCGCGAATGGAATGCGTCACCATCATAATGGTCTGTTTCTTTTGGTTCAATTTGCCGAACAAATCCAATATCATGTCCGAGGATTTGGAATCCAATGCTCCCGTCGGCTCATCCGCCAATAAAATGTCCGGCTCGGTTATGACCGCTCGCGCAATTGCAATGCGCTGTTTTTGTCCCCCCGATATTTCATAAGGATATTTCTCCAAAATATCTTGAATGTTGAGCATCGGTGCAAGATTCGCGATTCGCTTCTCCATTTCTTCAATCGAAAATCCCGATAATACCAGCGGTAAAAAGATATTGTCCTTGTTTGAGAATGTTTCCAGCAAGCTGAAATCTTGAAAAACAAAGCCCAGCTTTTCACGGCGGAAAGCGGAAACCTCCTTGTCTTTAATCTGTGCAAAATTTTTGCCGCCGAGCACGACCTCTCCATTCGTCGCTTTGTCCAAAGTTGCAACGATGTTGAGCAAGGTGGATTTTCCGCTTCCGCTCTCGCCCATAATCGCCACGAATTCTCCGTCGCTGACTGAAAAAGTAACATCCTTCAGCGCCTCCGTACTCGACGCCCCCTTTCTTCCACCGTAAATTTTCTTTAGATTTCTTACTTCAAGCATAATTTCTCCTTTCGACATTCATTGATTCGTCTTATCTGTATGATTGTTGCTATCAAAATCAGATTTGTGATTTTCACTCTGAACGATAATATTATGAGAATAAATTTTTTTCAAATCGCGATTTTAAATCCACTTTTGATTTTTCATTTTCACTTTTTGCATTTTTAAATCCACTTTTAAAATCGATTTCGCGATTTTCTAACTTCAAAATTAGATTTCCTATTTTTGATTATTGCTTTTCATTTTTTATTTCTTATCGGCTGCCCTATTTCGAATTTTACTTCCGATTTCGGATTTCAAAATCATCCTCCAAGTTTTTATTTTTTGCTCCCTGTTTTTCTTTATCGTTATTATAGATTATTTTCCAAACCGCTGCCTTTATTTAACATTACAAAAATAAAATCCAACCTTACAAAATCGTAAGATTGGACTCCGTTTTTTAGCATAGAAATGCCGAAGTTAGTTCTATTCTTCTTTGCCGAATGCTTTTACAGCATCCTCTCGCAAAAAACTGTAAATATAATCGTCATAATAAATTCCATTATATACATGATGTTGCCTTAGTTTTGCATCCGGATGAAACCCTAATTTTTCAAGGAGATTCCGAGATTTCAAATTCATCTCGCAGGTTTGTGCATATATTTTGTTCAAATCACTCATCCCAAATAATTTTTCCATGACAATTCGTAAGGAAGTGTTCATTATTCCAAGCCCTTGCCAAGTTTCCATCAGCAAATACCCCATTTCAACGCTTTGATTTCTCGGATTGCTGTCAAAAAATGATATCCTTCCTATTATCTCCGCTCCGCCATCATTATGATATATCCCGAACAGCAGATTGGAATCATCTTCAATCAAATTGCTGAATATCTCAATGTACTCCTCCTTCGTTCTTTCTATAATCGGGCGACATGTCATCAGTTCAATATCAAAATTTCCTTTTTCTCTTAGCTCCTCCAGCTCAAACGGCGTTGCAAGATTTATAAAAAATCTTTTGTCCTCGACGCTGAAATATATCGGAAACTCTTTCCTCACCGTCTCAAAGCATCCGTCCGAATTTTCCTTGCTCATAAATTCTCCTTTAACTCAAAAAAACTCGTCCCATGAAATCAATCTCTTATTTCCTGAAATTGAATTGAAAAGGTTGCGCCTTCTCTCAGCTTGGATTCCGCTTCGACCAGATGATTGAGTCTCTTTGCAATCCGCTCGACCAAAAATAATCCCAAGCCGGTCGATTTCTCATTCAACCGACCGTTAAAACCGGAGTAGCCTTTATCAAAAATCTTGGGCAAATCCACTTCCGAAATTCCGATTCCCGTGTCGCGAATACATAGTTTATTCTCTGAGAAATAAATATGAACACTTGCTCCTTTGGCATATTTGACGGCATTGCTCAAAATTTGCTCTATCAACACGCTAAGCCATTTCCCATCGCTCAAAACTTTTTTGCTGATTTGCCCATAATCCAACTTAATTTTGCCGGAGATAAAAAATATACTATATCTTTTGATGAGCGGTCGAATGATATCATCCAAATCCACAAAATCAAACTCCAAATCCGTTCCGGGATTTATCAATTTCAAATAGTTCATCGCCATATTCGAATAGCTTTCAATTCGTATCAGCTCCTGACGCATCGCCCGAATTCTTTCTTCCGCCTCCTGCTCGTCATCCTGCGCCAACAAATTGGCAGCGGTGATCGGCGTCTTCATCTGATGAAGCCATAACAAAAAGTATTCCTGAATATGCTTTCTCTCATCCAACATCTGATTTTCAAGATTTTGCATGGCTTGAGCGGTTTCTTCCAGCTCCGACTTTGCATCCGTTTCATGAACATAGGCGGTATATTTTATAATCCAATAAATTCCGACAAAAAAAGCAATAAAAACACATGCAAACCAAAAAATTTGCATATTCATATCGCTTAATAAAAATATGATGCCGAAAATCGTCAGCGAAAACACCAGCACGACAATCTGCCCTGTAATACTTTTCAAATATCCTTTTATCTTACTCATTTCTCACACCCAAAACATTATAAATCACCATTATTTCGAAATCGCGCTAATCTATAATTCTCACATTCAAAATATCACACAGTCACCATTATTTCGCGACCGCATAATCTTCACTCAGTCCATATCCTACATTCTTCTTCGTAACTATCAAATCTCCAAGCCCAATGGAATCCAGTTTCTTTCTCAATCGCGCCACATTAACAGCCAAAGTATTGTCATCAATGTAACCGTCGCTCTGCCAACAGCGCTCCATAATTGCTTCGCGACTCACGAATCCGCCCTGTTTTTGAAACAGACTTTCAACAATTTGCTGCTCCGTTCGAGTCAAATGAATCTCTTTTCCCTGATACGATAATTTCATTTCATTTAAGTGTAAATTAATTTTGCCATAAGACAAATAGTCCATTATTTCCGCAAAATCGTAGCATCGTCTTAAAATCGCTTGAAGTTTTGCAATAACAACTTCAAAATTAAATGGCTTCGTAATATAATCATCCGCACCGGATTGCATCGCCATCACGATATCCATATTCTCCGACTTCGACGAAAGAAAAACAATCGGCACCTTGGATTGTTTCCGAATTTCGTTACACCAATAATAACCATTATAATAAGGAAGCATAATATCCAGAATTACCAAATGAGGATTCACCTGCTCAAATTCTTCCATAATATTTGTTAAATCTTCCGGTGACGAAATCTCAAATTTCCATTTTCTCAATTCAGCGGATAAGGAATCTCGGATTACATCGTCATCTTCAACAATAAATATTTTCATAAAATCACCATCTTCTTTTAAGTATTCTTTATCGAAACATATTCATAGCACAAAAAACATCTACAAAACTTCTACTGATTATATGCCGCTATCCAAATATGAAATGTCTTTTTGCATAGCGCCGGCATAGTACAAGCATATCATAAAAACTGTTTAAGATTATATTGACCTTGCTAAAAACCATCCGAAATTCAAACCATCGTTCCAAATATATTATATTATACTCGTTAGTGATTTGCAAAACTCATTTACAATCCGTAGCAAAAAACAGAGTAATCACAAAAAACAACTTCACTGGAAAATTTCTGTGTCAATACATTCAAATACTGTTTTTTATTAGATTGAATATGTTGATACTTTCTGCTACATTGTTTATTTTACTTCTATTATTTTATTACTCTTTCCTTACTTTTTGCAGATTCAAGAAACCTCCCAAAATTTTTATCGCTGAGCCCAAAAATTTGATTAGGTTTGTAACCTTCCCGCTCTGCAGTTCCATCAGAACGGAAACACATGAGTTCTCTCTACAGTTTTTAGCTTTTAGTATTAGCAAATATTTCGTTGAAATCGCAATTACATAACCGGGACATAAAGTAAAATCCAATCGGCGCATTTTTTTGCATAAAGATAAAACCTTGCAATCAAATAGATTACAAGGTTTTATATTGGTGTGCCCTAAGGGATTCGAACCCCTGACCTTTTGGTTCGTAGCCAAACACTCTATCCAGCTGAGCTAAGGGCACATATTAAAAAAGACCTCCGCGGGTCTGGTTTTGGTGCGGTTGGAGGGACTTGAACCCCCACGCACTAGGCGCCAGATCCTAAGTCTGGTGCGTCTGCCAATTCCGCCACAACCGCAGAAAAATATTGGAGGCGACATCCAGATTCGAACTGGAGAATCAGGGAGTTGCAGTCCCATGCCTTACCACTTGGCTATGTCGCC
>JBGZSM010000097.1:0-18769 GCA_041853585.1 Filifactoraceae bacterium | reverse complement strand
AGTGATTGCCTTCCACCTTGACATAGACGAAGTTGGTTGCCGGCGCGCCGACAAAACTTGCCACAAACATATTTTTCGGGTCGTTGTAAATCTCCTTCGGCGTTCCGATTTGCTGAATATGACCTTTGCTCATAACAACGATTCGACTCGCCATCGTCATCGCTTCCGTTTGGTCATGCGTAACATAGATGGTCGTCGCTCCGATTCGCTCATGCAATTTGATAATCTCCGAGCGCATCTGCACACGCAATTTCGCATCCAGATTCGACAGCGGCTCGTCCATCAAAAACACTTTCGCATTTCGAACGATTGCTCGCCCGAGCGCCACTCGTTGTCGCTGCCCTCCGGAAAGCTCCTTCGGTTTTCTATCCAAATAATCCTTGATTTCCAAAATGGTTGCCGCTTCCTGAACGCGACGGTCGATTTCATCCTTCGGTATTTTCTTTATCTTCAATCCGAAAGACATATTTTCATACACCGTCATGTGCGGATAAAGCGCGTAGCTCTGAAACACCATCGCAATATCTCTATCCTTCGGCTCGACATTGTTCATCAATTTCTCATCGATAATCAATTCGCCGTTTGAAATATCTTCCAAGCCGGCAATCATTCGCAGCGTTGTCGATTTTCCGCAACCGCTGGGTCCGACAAAAACGATAAATTCTTTGTCCTTTATATCCAAATTGAAATCAAAGACCGCCTGCACGCCATTCTCGTAAATTTTATCAATATGTTTGAGTTGCAGATTAGCCATTTTTTCCTCCCGTATTTCTCTTCTTATACTCCAAACTCTTTTTGATAACTGAGTTGGCTGTTTTCTCTCGCATGCGGAATGCAATTTCTTCATCACGCATCGCATATCCCGTACAAATCAAATCGGTAATATAAAGCTGCGACACACGACCGCTCAAACTTCCGCCGTCCATCGGCGATTCTTTCCCCGCCGAAAGAATAACCAAGTCGGCAATCTCCGCCGCCGGTGATAATGCATGATTAGTAATCGCAATCACTTTGGCACCGTTTCGTTTGGCAATCTCCAGCGCATCCACGATGTCCTGCGTGTAGCCGCTGAGTGAAAAGGCGATAATCAAATCGCTCTCGCCAAGCACCGATGAAGTCATCGCCTGAAAATGTGAATCCGTCACCGCCTGCACGGTACATCCGTAACGAAGCAATCGCGATTGCATATCGAGTGAAGCATTTCCGCTGGTACCGACGCCATACAAAAAAACTCTTTTGGCTTGCGAAATCATATCCACCGCAACTTCAATCCTTGCCTTATCCAAAATCTGATTCGTGCTTTTGATGGCATTTTGCAAATTCATCGTGATGTAATCGACATAATGCATGCCTTCCTCATTCGCCGCGGAAGGAACCTCTTTGGCTACGGTCAGTTTGAAATCGTGAAAACCTTCAAATCCGATTTTGTGACAAAAGCGCACAATGGTCGCTTCGCCGACGCCGATGTTTTTAGAAATTTCCTGGAGCGTCTGATAAATGATTTGATCTTTTTCTTCTATTACATAATCCGCAACCTTTTTCTCCCCCTTCGAAAGTGATGGATAAAACGATTGGATAATATTTATATATCTCATAATCGACCTCCTTATTAGGAATTATACCACAAAAAAAAATTATGGCAATGGTTTTCCTCAAAAAAACTCCATTTCAAAAATTTTTTTTGGAGTGACGCTTCTTGATTTATTTTTCAATTCTCGACATCGTAATTGCTTCCCGATTTCTCCCATAAAACTTTGAGTTTCAACTTTTTTCGTTTATTTGTAGATGGGCTTTATTCTGCATGCTATAATAATAAAAGAGAATAACTTTTTATAAGAATTTCTATTTTTGTATAAAGATTAGCCGATAAACTAAATCTTGATTTATAGACTTGTCGAACCGATTTTTGATATCCGCTCTTTGAAAAAAAGCTTCCTTTATATAGCTTGTCAAAAGCTATTTGGAAGCAAAGCAAAAATCATATTTAGAAATCACAAACAAAATTTTGAATTTCAAAATTGAAAATTGGCGGCAAAGCATACAGAAGCCGAATTAAATTACAAAATCATTTTGTTAAAAACGGAACGCTTCCTTTATATAGTCTTGTCAAAAGTATATAGTCTTGTCAAAAGCTGTTTGGAAATTACAAAACGGATTTCAAAAGGTGAAATTGAAAACCGATTTCTAAAACACAAGTCGAAAATGGAATTATAAAAATCATCAATCGAAGAGGGAAGCAGCAAATCAAAACTTTGAAATCATAAATCAGCGGATTTTGTAAATCAAACCTAAATTACAGATTATAAATCGGCTTTAATCCGGCGTTTTTATTTCGGGGAATTTTAGAATGGGAGGAAAGAGATGAACACTACGAAAAACCGTTTGAATGAATTGGAATTTCGCTTACAAAAACTGGAGCACGAAATTCGAATGATGCGCAATGCGCAAAAAAGCGAACCGCAAATGAGCAGCTCGAATTTGTCCGCCGATGAAACATTTCCAAAAGAAACCGCATTACAACCTACCACATCGATACCGCTTCCGCAAGATGTCGGCGAAGCAGCCGCTTTTACGCAAAACTCGGCTGAAAGTTATTCTTCGCCGAAGGAATTTCAGAAGCGTCCGTCCATACCAAATTTCAAAGACAACGAGTCTCTGGTCGGTAAATATTTTATCGGTGCTTTGGCATCGCTTTTGATATTTATCGGCGCCGCATCCTTTGTCGCCATTGTGTGGAACAAAATCAGCCCGGAGGTAAAACTTGCCGTCGTCAGCATCGTCGGTCTTGCGCTGAGCGCAGTCGGACTCAAAATGACACTCAAAAAGGCGAGCAATGTCAGCGGCATTGTTTTCGGAACCGGAATCGGACTGGTTTATATCGCCATCGTATCGGCAAGCTTGGTATTCCATCTCATCAGCCACGAAGCCTCCGCCCTGCTCTGCATGCTGTGGACTTTGATGATTCTGTTTTCACATCGCTATACCAAATTATATTTTACGATTGTCATCGCAGCGATTGGAAGTTTTATCAATCTTTGCTTCGAGCTCAGTTATGTCGAAGGTTCCAAAGACATTATGCTCATCATTGCTTATACGAGCGTCGTCTCGATGATGCTGCTCTATATGAGCAATTCGCTCGACAAGGTTCGAAATGCCGTCAGCATCTTTTTTGCTTTCTTTAATTTCGCATTGATTTTCTTAGTGACTTTTTCGATATGGGGTATAGTGTATCCTTGGGAGCAAACCGTCATCACCCTGATGATAATGCTGATTACCAATTGGATGTATCGTTTGGCAAACAGAGAAGATATGAGTTACACATATTTGATACTCACGCTGTTTTCGACCATATTTTTATTTTTATATATCGCCTATACCCTTGCGGATTCGGAGGCACTCGCTTTAGCCGAGTGGCAATCGGCAGCCATTCTCTTTGTTGTGATATCGGTACAATGCGTAATCAATCATATCCACTATCCGAAAATCGAAAAATCGCTGACCCTGTTCTACACATTGCCGCTTTATGTGACGATGATGCCTATCATCGACAAGTTCTTTGATTTTTGGGCAATGGGCGCTGCACCGATTATGCTCTTGTTTATTTTGCGCAAGAAAATTTGGAAGAAAAGCATTCCCGTTCCTTATATGATGATGCTCATCCTGCTGGATTTTATTTTCATCCATGATGACAGCTCTGTTTGGACACTTGCTTTCAGCATCGCCAACCTGCTCTTGATGTTTTATATTTTGTATGAAGAAAAGACCGAGGAAATTTTATACAAAAATGGGGCTGTCGGCATATTGCTTTTGGCTTACTTCAAAATTTCTTATGACATCTGTGCGCTGTTGCTTCTCGATATTTTCGACACTAAAAATACTATCGCTTACTTGATGAGTGTCATCACCGTCATTTTTATTTACAAAATCGGTTACCTCAGCAGTGAGGATGAAAAACAATCCCATTTGCAGCAGCATATCGGACTCTATATTTTTTCAATGCTGTTATATTTATTCGGCATGCAGCAAATGGTAACTGTCGATTCGATAACGCTTCGCTTTGTCATCATGCTTGCAACGCTTATCATCGCATTATTTCAAAGTCGTCTGCTGCTGTCGGACTACAAAGAAATTCCAAATTATATCGGTATTTGGCTCGTGGCAAAATACTTCCTCTTCGCTTGGGTCATGTTGCGTGCGTTTTGGGAGCTTCCGTTTGAATCCGTATCATACAGCGTCGTCGGATTATTGATGGCGGTCGGTGCAATCTATGCCGGCTTCAAACTCAATGTGAAGATTATTCGCCAGTTCGGTCTCAGCATTACAATGCTCATGGTAGCAAAATTCATCTTTGTAGATCTTCAAGGAGAAAACTCGATTACTCGAGTCCTCGCCTTTGTCGCCGGCGGTGTGCTCTGCTTTATTATCAGCATCATTTACAATCGCCTCAGCAAAGAATAATCCAAAACAAAAGGCATTTCAAATGAGCCGCTCCAAAATCGCAATCAATTGAGGTCAGCTCACAAGAAATGCCTTTTTTTCACTTACCTTAAATTCAAAAGTCCATTTCCCAAAAGAAGTACTTTGTTTCGAAGTAATTTCAACAATGCTCATTAAAATGATTTCTTTGAAATTCGTATCGCTTACCATTAAAGAGATAGCACATTTGAAATTTTGAACAAACTTTATTCAAAATCCACAAAAACCGATGCTCACTTTTTTCACTTTAAATCCTTGCCAAAAAACGCTTACTAATATATGATATTGTTAAAACATATTAAATTTTGCAATATTTTCGGAGGGTTTATGAAAAAGTATCTGAAAAACAGACAAACTGTATTTTACATTATCATTTATACATTATTTAGTATTACCAGTTTCGGAAATGCTTTATTCTTTTCATACACCGGTTATATTGTCGAAAACGGCTTAACATCACATTTCAAATATTTGCTGCTTTTTATAGTTGTATTTTCTATTTTGTATTATACACTCGGCAGTATAAATGCTTATGCTTACAGTAAATTCCACGAAAGAATCAATACTGACATCCGAAATGATTTGACCGACAGTTTTTTGTCGCTCAGCAACCAAACCGTACAATCGAACAATACTTCCTATTATATTTCTCTGTATAATAACGACCTCAAATTTATTGAGAGTGATTATTTTGACCCGATGGCAAAATTACTCCCTTTTATCGTAAATATTCTAATCAGCGTTATTTTTGCATTATTCATCAATGTAAAAATCACATTATACATATTTGCGTTGAGTCTGTTCGGCATTTTCCTTCCAAGATATACCAGCAAGAATGTAAATAAATACAAGAACATTTATCTTGGCGAATTTGGAAAATACAACAGTTTTATTAAAGATTTGTTCTCGGGATTTTTTGTTATTAAGGGAAATTCGATTGAAGACAATATTTCCCATTATCATCAAAAAGAAAATGCGGATGTCGAAAAACTGAATGTCGTTGCGAATCGAGCTTCTCGACGCGCTGATATGTTTCTAAGTTTTTTTAGCTCATTTACGCAGTTTTCAATCATCGCTTTTTTAGTCTATGAAGTGCTTTGGAATGATTTGAGCATTGCTTTGTTCTTTACGGTAATTGCACTTACGAATCAGATTGTGTTCCCATTGTATCAGTTGGCGAATTTTATCAACAGCATTAAAAGTACCAAGAGCACACGCGAAAAAATCGAGCAGCATCTTGCCGCCAAAATTCCGATGCCGCCGATTACACAGGATGGAAAAAACGGCGATATCGTGATTTCCGGATTGAAATATAAATATGATGACAAAGAAATATTGCGCGGAATCAATATCACTTTTGAGCAGAATAAAAAATACGCCATTATCGGTAACAGCGGCTGCGGCAAATCCACGCTGCTGAAAATTATCGGCGGGGAACTTGCAAATTATGAAGGAAATATTCTTTTGGCAACACAGGAGCTCAAGAATTATAACAGCTACGAGCTTTCTCATTTGATTTCCTTCATTCCGCAACATCCTTTTATATTTTCAAACAGTCTATACAACAATATTACGCTTTTTTCGGACAGCTATGATGAAAATCAAATTCAGCAAGCCGTTCAACATTCAAATCTTGTGAGTATGGTCGAGAAAACGAGTCAAAATTATAATGAAATGATTTTGGAGGAAAACGGAAATAATATTTCAGGAGGCGAAAAACAAAAAATATCCATCTCACGCGCTCTCTTGAGAAATACTCCGATTATTTTGATGGACGAGAGCACATCCAATATTGATAACCGAGTTTCAAATCAACTGGAAGATTTGTTTTTAGGAATGAAGGATGCAACCATCTTGTCCATTATTCACAAGTTCAACGAAAACAATCTCCGAAAATACGATGCCATCTTGATTTTAAAAGATGGATATGTGGAAGCGTTCGGAGATTATGACAAAGTATGCGATAATGCTTTTCTGAAAAGTCAGCTCCAAAATTAAATTTGGGGTTACGAAAATGAAACGCTATCTAATACTAATCCAATAAAAATACAACAAAACGAATTTCCGTTCCGATGGAACGGTGGGGGCGCACCGTCCCTACAAGCTATTCAAAATAAGAATTATGAATTACTGTTTTTTCTACAGGATATTAGTATAAGAAAAGGAATTATTTCAGACATTATAAAAGGCATTTCCAAATAGCTGCTCCAAAATCGCAATCGATTGGAGTCAGCTTATAAGAAATGCCTTTTGTTGTTTGTTGTTATACTAAAGCCTGTGAAAAAATGGTTGTCAACAATTTATATTTAGAACAACCGTTTTTTGTTTTCCGCTTTGTAGAGAACGGTGTCGGTAGGTTACAGATATACAATCTCCTTTATCAAAGCATCAACAGCAAAGAATGACGATGCTTGAAAACAGATTTTCGTCGCAGTCGAGCTTGAGCATTCCGTCATATTTTTTTACGATTTCTTTGACATTTTTAAGTCCCAGTCCATGTCCTCGCCCGCTTTTCGTCGTTAGAAAAGCACCCGATTTATTTTTTCTTATCTTTTGATAGGAATTATGAATTCGCAAAATAAGTTGCCCTTTGCGATAGTTGATACCGATTGAAAGTCTTTTGTTTTCGCTCTCCAGCATCGCAAAAATCGCATTGTCGAGCAGATTGCTGAGTATGGTCGTCAAATCAAAATCCGAAATCAACAGTTCCGGCGGAATGTTGATATCCACATCGAGTCGAACCTCCTGCTGACGAATTTCGCCGAGTTTGTAGTTGATAATACTGTCCACAACGGAATTTCCGGACTGCGAATAAAGTTTTTCTTCATTGACGAGCAATGCCATTTCGTCCAAATAATTTCCCATCTCGTCAAATTCTCTTTTTTTGTAAAAGGATTTGAGCATAATCAGATGATTGTTGATGTCATGTCGAATACTCGCCAGATTTTTGTGATGCGCCTGCATGATTGCGAGCTGCTGTGCATAGTACTTGTTTTGCTGCTCAAAAAAATACTTTTCGCTGTTTTCCTGCATCGCTTTGATGGTCGTATTGTGCAAATAGAATCCGGCGATGTTGATGGCGGTGATAATCAAGGTCGTACTGATGATTTTGAACTCGCTGAAGTCCGGCAGATAGAGGAAGAATAAAATGACGAGTCCGAGCGAAAAAATCGGGGTTGTGATGATGCCCATCCAATATTTCAGCAGGATTTTCGTGCGTCCTCTTTCGTTTTTCAAATTGGAAGAAATGAGCGCGACGATATTCAGCGCAATATTGAATCCGATAACGGCAAAAGTTTTTCGATTCTCCTCCATCTCTCCCTGTTGAAATTCAAAGAGTGTCATAAAGAACAGCATGACGACGATGCCGAGCAGAAAAATGCAAATAACGGCATTGATTCGCTTTTTCCAACTGACCGGATGATTCAGGCTTAGCAAAAACAGTATGGCAAAAATACAGAGCAGATAGATTGGTATCTTCGGCGAGATAAAATAGAGCAAAAGACTTACCAAGTAGGCAAAGCCGTAAAGCAAAAAAGTTACTTTTTGTTTTTTGCTTTCGCCGAGAAATGTGTGCATCCATTTATAGACGGCATGTATGCCCAAAATATTTGAAATCAGACAGACCATATTCCCCAAACTCATTGTTGTAACCTCTTTTGCTCATACTCAATTTGAAACAATTGCACTTCTTTATGCTTGCTGCGACCGATTGGAATATGCTCTCCGCTGGTAAGCACCAATTCGTCATTTCGAAATTGAGTGATTTGCTCATAGTTTACGATGAAGGAGCGATGTGATTGGAAAAAAATGTCGGGCAACCGGCTGAGTATCTCGGTAAAATTTGCATAAAAAGTATAGCTCGCCTTGCCGGTAACCAGTCGAACCTCTCGCTTGACGCTTTCAAAATACAAAATGTCTCGAATCGGAATTTTGAAATTCTGCTTGGAAATTTTGAAACTGAAATGTTTATTTTCTTTTTGCGTAATCTTAATTGCCAACTTGATGTCGTGAATTACCTTTTCTTCTTCCAAAGGCTTTTGCAAAAAATGCAGCGGCTGCACATCGAACAATTCTTTATAATATGTATTCTTGGACGAGATGTAGACGATTTTGGTCGTGTAATCTTCCATTTCATCCCGAATGATATGCCCCACTTCGACACCGTTGATTCTACCGAGCTCAATGTCCAAAAAAATTAAATCATATGCACCCTCTTCTCGAATGCTTTTCAGCAAATCTTCTCCGCTGTAAAAAACATCGATATCCATCGGCTCGGAAATATTCTTTTGCAATTTGAGTGCAATCTGTTCCAGCTCGCTGCACACGGCGGCATGGTCATCACATATTCCAATCCTGAACATAATCTCTCCACTTTCATTTCATCGTTACTTTGATTTTACCACAAATTCGTCTTCATCAAAAGCTATTTACAAAAGAAGATTGCTCACCGTCCAAAACAGCCGGACAGATGAACAATCTTCTACAATAACGGTGCAAACAGTCGAAGTACGAATCGACCGATAATTTTTTGTAAAAGCCCGAAGTTTGCAGCTTCTTCCAAGGTAATCAAATGGCATCGCTTGAGCGTTTCTTTGAAGTCCCATTCGACTTCCTTGACCGCTTCGCTGCCGTAGAGATAAACTCCACATTCAAAATGCAAATACAGACTGCGATAATCCAAATTGACCGTTCCGACCGTCGCCTTCATTCCGTCGGATACAAAAACTTTGGAATGAACGAATCCCGGTGTGTATTCGTAAATCTTGACGCCCGCACGAATCAATTCTTCGTAGTAAGTCCTTGCCAGCGCATAGGCATACCATTTGTCCGGAATATGCGGCATCATCACGACGACATCGATTCCGCTTTTTGCCGCAAAAGACATCGCGTTGACCATCGAATCGTCCAAGATGAGATATGGCGTCATAATATGCACATATTCTTTGGCATTGGCAATCATGTCGAGGTATAAATTTTCGCCGACATTCTCATAGTCAAAAGGGTCGTCTCCGTAAGGCATCATGTAGCCGTCACAATGGGTGTTCCCATGAGGCATCCGAAGATAGCGCTCATAGTCCTCGGGAATATTTTCGTCCACATTCCACAATTGCAAAAACATCAGCGTAAAGCTGCGAACCGCATCGCCCTTCACCATGATGGCATTGTCTTTCCAATGACCGAAGCGCTTTTTCTTATTGATATATTCATCCGCCAAATTGATTCCGCCGGTAAAAGCGACTCTTCCGTCGATGACCATGATTTTTCGATGGTCTCTGTTATTGTAGCTCGTGGATAGAATCGGTTTGATGGGCGAGAATTGCTTGGCGTTAATTCCCATCTTTTCGAGTTCGTCGGTGTAGGAGTTCGGCATCTGCGCGAGCGAAACCATTCCGTCGTACATAAATCGGACTTCGACACCCTCGCGAACTTTTTGCTCCAAAATACTCACGACCGTATCAAGCATAATTCCGCTTTCGATGATGAAGTATTCCATAAAGATAAAATGCTTCGCTTCTTTGAGCTGTTTTATCATCTCTTCGAAAGCTTCTTCCCCGATTGGAAAATATTTTGCCGTCGAATTTTTGTAAATCGGGAATTTTCCTGTATTCATCAGATATTTTGCAACGCGTGCAATATCGGGGTCGCGCTCGGCAACCTCTTTGAGCGCATCTTCATCCTGAACGAGCAGATGATCCGTCTTTGCTCGAATCGTTTTGAGACTGCTGACAATCATCTTCGTACCGAATTCCATTTGTGCATAGATGTAAAATAGAGTTCCAAAAATCGGAATGACCAGAATCGGTACAATCCATGCCAATTTGAAATTTGGATTGCTCGGAGAATTGATAATATACACGATGGTCAAAAGACTGAGTAAGGTAAATCCACCGTAGATGTAGTTGATATACTCACTCATCCAGAGAAAAAGAGCCAGCATAATTGCAATCTGTATTGCAAACAAGCTTAGGATAATCACTGTTCGTCCAAAAATAATACGAGACAGCTTTTTCATATTTTTTCTCCTTCCCTGTTTTGCATTATATTGGAAGGAATTCGCCATATGACGAATTCCCCTCTCTCCCAGTTTATTCATAAATTGGATATTTCTTAGTAAGCTCCATGGCAATTTTTTGCCCCGCTTCAATATTTTTATGGGTTAACACTTGGTCGATTGCTTCCGCAATTTGAACCATGTCCTCTTCAACCATTCCTCTTGTTGTAACTGCTGCCGTACCGATTCGGATACCGCTTGTTTTGAAGAAGTTTTGAGGGTCGAACGGAATCGAGTTTTTATTGACGGTGATGAATGCTTCGTCAAGCAATGTCTCCGCTTCTTTTCCCGTCATCTCTTTGCTGATAAGACTTACCAAAATCAAATGGTTGTCCGTTCCGCCGGATACAAGATTGAATCCGCGCTTCAGCAATTCTTCCGCAAGTTTTTTGCTGTTTTTCACAACCTGCTGTTGATATGCTTTGAACTCCGGTGACAATGCTTCCTTAAAGCTCACCGCCTTTGCCGCAATCACATGCTCAAGCGGTCCGCCTTGAATTCCGGGGAATACCGCTTTATCGATTTGCGCTGCATACTCCGCCTTGCAAAGAATCGCTCCGCCTCGCGGTCCGCGCAAAGTCTTATGTGTTGTTGTCGTTACGAAATCCGCCACTTCACATGGATTGTTGTGCAAGCCTGCTGCAACCAATCCTGCAATATGCGCCATATCGACCATAAAATATGCGCCGACTTCTTTTGCTATTGCCGCCAATTTTTTGAAATCAATTTCTCTCGGATAAGCGGATGCTCCCGCTACAACCAATCGCGGTTTTTCAGCAAGCGCGATTTCGCGCACTTTGTCATAATCGATTTGCTCGGTTTCTTTATCCACACCGTAAGCGATAAAATTAAAATACTTTCCGGAAATATTTACCGGAGAACCATGTGTCAAATGGCCGCCCTGCGACAAATCCATTCCTAAAACTTTGTCCCCATGCTCAAGCATTGCAAAGTAAACGCCCATATTCGCTTGAGAACCGGAATGCGGTTGAACATTCGCGTGCTCCGCACCGAATACTTTTTTCAAACGCTCGATGGCAATATTTTCCATCTCATCGACAATTTCACAGCCCCCATAATATCTCTTGCCGGGATATCCCTCTGCATATTTGTTTGTAAAATAGCTGCCCATCGCTTCCATCACCGCTTCGGATACAATGTTCTCAGATGCAATCAGCTCAATGTTTCTCTGCTGTCTGTTAAGCTCCGCCTCAAGCGTCGCATAAATCTCCGGGTCTTGCTTCTTTAGGTTATCGAAATTCATAATTCCTCCTATTTCTTTTATTTATACCATTATACCCTTTGTTGCCCGTTGTTACCAGTAAAAACTAAAAGATGACGAAGATTTTTTCTCATCCGTCATCTTTCATTTTATTATGTTAAATCCTGATTGATAAAAACTAACGAGTAATTACAGTATCCGGATCGGATTCGATGGTTGCTACCGTCCATCCAGGGAAACTGAGCAGGAATACGATAAGCGGCGTGACATAGTTGAAGATCGCCCATGGTGCATACACCAAGGTTTCAACTTTCAAGACGCTGACAATAAATGCCCCGCAAGTATTCCACGGTACGAGTGGCGATAGAATCGTTCCCGATGACTCCAACGCATTGGAGAGCATCTTCGGATGCAATCCTCTCTCACGATATGCCGCCGCATACATTCTTCCCGGAAGAACAAGCGATATATATTGCTCCGGCATGGTGGCATTACTCATCAAGCAGGTAAACATGGTAAGCACCAAAAGACCTCTCGGAGATTTTACGACCGATACCAATTTCTCAACGATAACTTCCAACTGGCCGGTCTTTTCCATAATTCCTCCAAACATCATCGCAAAAATCGTTAATGAAATAGAGAAAAACATCGCGCTGAGTCCACCGGCTGTCAACAATTTTTTAAGCGCCAAGAAGTTCGGATTGGACATCAAATCCGCCAATGCGGCAAATGCTTCTTCCGAGAAAAGCCCTTCGCTTGCAGCAATATTTTCCGGCGTTAAAGCACCTTGTAACAATTCCAAACCTTTTCCGGTAAATACATTGGATGCTGCACCGATTCCTTCCGTGGAAAGAAGCGCTTTGATAGCATCCATGTCCGCAGACAATGAATAACCGTTGTATCCAACATTGAGCATATCCCCGAAGGTTGCTCCTTGGAAAATCATTCCTAAAATCGCACCGCTGATGATTCCTACGGAGATACCCGGAATCGCCGGCATTTTAAAAGCGATCAGCGTGATAACCAAAATCGGCGGAATCAATAATAGCGGAGAAATTTTGAACACGTTTTGAATTCCTTCCGCAATCGCCGTTACGCTGCCAAGGTCGGCACTGTCGGCACCGAATCTTGAGCCCACCACCGCAAAGAACACCAAAGTAATAACATAGGAAATAATGGTTGGACGAATCATAAATTTTACATGCGTAAAAACATCCGTTCCCGCCATCGCCGGCGCAAGATTCGTTGTATCGGACAAAGGCGACATTTTGTCGCCGAAATAAGCGCCCGAAATAATCGCTCCCGCTGCAATCGGCAAAGGCACACCCAATCCTTCGGCAACTCCGATAAGCGCAACGCCGACCGTTCCCATCGTCCCCCATGAAGTTCCCGTCGCCAAAGAAGTAATCGATGCAATAAGAACCGCTGCCACCAAAAAGATTTTCGGCGACAACAATTTTAATCCGTAATAAATCATTGTCGGTACAATTCCGGCTTGAATCCAAACTCCGATGAGCACACCGATGATTGCCAAAATAATAATTGCTTGCATCGCCTGCAAAATTCCCTGGAACATCGCATCTTCAATTTCCTTCCACTTATAGCCCAATCGTACTGCCATAATTGCGGCAAATGCGGTTCCCAAAAGCATCGGCATATGCGGAGCTTGCTCAAACCATAAGATTCCGATTGCCATACACATGATTAGAAATCCAAAAGATAATAAAGCTTCCCAAATAAACGGCTTTCTTTTTGTCTTGTCCATTTCATCCCTCCATAATAAAACCGTCAAACTCCAACAGACCAACTTCATCTCGCTGTTCATATTCAATTTTCAAACGGAGCTCTTCCTTTTTCAAAATGCTCGCTTGGCTTCACTCCACAAGTCAAGTTTGTCTTTTGAATTTTGATTTCAAAGTTACCTATTAACCAGAATCGTTTTCCCGGCAGTTCTTAAAAACCCCGGAAAAATCCGGGGTCCAAATTACTCTGCTGAATAAGGCAGAAGCGCTAAATTTCTTGCTCTTTTAATCGCTAATGTCAGCTTTCTTTGAGCTCTTGCAGATGTTCCCGTAACTCGTCTAGGAAGAATCTTACCTCTCTCGGTAATATATTTCTTCAAAAGTGCCACATCTTTATAATCAATCTGATTGATTTTATCACCTGCAAATGGATCAGCTTTTTTTCTTCTTTTTCTCATGCCTTTTTGTGCTGCCATGACAAACCTCCTTTACTAAAATGGTACATCATCATCTTCAAGCGCTTTATATCCGTCTTCATCCAACCCTTTTGGCGAAAAGGCGGATGTCTCCTCAAAGCCGGACGGCATAAATTCATTGTTGCTTGATGACGCTTGACTAAAATCATTTCTCGGCGCAGGCGAACTGCTTGTATTCGGTCTGCCCAAGAATTGAACATTGTCTGCAATAATTTCCGTCACATAACGCTTTTCACCATTTTGTGTTTCGTAACTTCTGTTTTGAATCTGACCTCGAATCGCCGCTTGGCTACCTTTTGCCAGATAGTTCGCTACATTCTCAGCCTGTTTTCCCCAAACCACGATGTTGAAAAAATCAGTCTGTCTCTGTCCGTCTTTTCCGATAAAAGTTCTATCGACCGCGATGGAAAATGTCGCAACCGCATTTCCCGTTGACGGGATATAACGAAGTTCCGGGTCCTTGGTCAATCTTCCGATTAATACTACAAGATTCATATCAATCTCCTAATTCTCATCCAGACATACTACCATATGACGAATTACATTGTCGTTGATTTTCAGGTTTCGATCAAGCTCTTTCGGCACATCTACGGATGCCTTGAAAGTTACTAGAACATAGTAACCTTCTCTTAGCTTTTGTATCTCGTATGCAAGTTTCTTAACTCCCCATACATCCACCTTTTCAACCTCGCCTGACGCTTCAATTACCGCTTTTACTTTGTCAAGTACAGCTTCTTTGGCTTCATCTTCGATTGCCGGTTTTAGTACATAAACCAATTCGTAATTTTTCATTACTTCACCTCCTTTGGACTATACGGCTCAAAATTGAGCAGAAAGTGGAGAAAGGATTGCTCCCCGCTTAACGCGTAAATCTCACATTGAGCTATTATACCATATACATTTTTATTGTGCAAATTTTTTTATAAAAAAGCTCATACATTTTCATTCATAAAATGTATTCCTTCCTTTATAATAGCATTTCATAGCGGCATCTCTTCCTTTATATCATCCGGACTTATCTTTCGACAAAATTTCTTCCAATAAAATATTTTCCGCATTGAGCTCGTAGAACTTAGGATAAAACTTTGAACTTTAAGCTTAGGATAAAGCTTTGAATTTAATATGCGGAATGTAAAATTGCTATCGATTCTTATATGCTATAGCATTCGTTTATAATATTTATTTTTGTATCGCTTCTTATTATATAGCATCTATTTTTATTCCTAGCGAGTCAAAATCGGGTTCCAAATTTGAATTTTTGAATTCTCATTTCAATCGAATTCTCAACTCACATCGATGTTCGCTCAAAATTTTTATTCCCAATTCTTAATTTTTTTCAAAAAAAGACTGGACAAAGTTTTTGTTCTGATGTATTATTGTTGTAGTACAATATTTTACGAGAAAGGAACAAAAGCCATGTCAGAACAAAAAACAACTAATATCAACGAGAACAATGCAACAAGCAGCACTGTTCCGACATCAAGTTCAACACCTGTTATGAAAAAAAAGAAGAAATCTTGGAAGAAAGTAATATTTTTCGTCCTACTTATAGCAATTGTCGGCGGCGGATTTTTTGCCAGCAAAATGTTTGCTTCCAAAAATAGTGCCAAATTATTCTTATCCACTCATACGGTGGAGAAAGGAAAAATTGAGCAGAAAATTTCCGCTACCGGCGTTGTAAAAGGATCGGACAGCGCGGAGATCGGCTCAAACCTCAACTTTGAATTTATCGCGGTCAATGTGAAGGAAGGCGACATCGTGAAAAAGGGCGATGTACTCGGCGTCCTCGACAGCAAATCGCTTCGCTCCGATTACAATATGGCGGTCAAGGATTTACAAATCGCTCAGGCGCAGCTCAAAGAGCAAAGAGAAACCGCACAGTTGGCGGTTGAAGAACGCCAGATTGATTATAATGAAGCGAAAAGACAAAATGAGATTATAAAACAACTTTTCGATGAAGGCGGCGCGTCCAACGATGAGCTCGTACAATCCAATATCGCATTGGAAAAAGCAACTTTTGCACTCAACGCTGCAAAAGATGCACTCAACAAGGCATCCTCCAGCGGCTCCGCATCGCTTGGAATCGATATTAAACAGGAAATGATTTCCGATAAAAGAGAGAATTTGAACAAAGCGAATATCACTTCTCCAATCGACGGAACGGTCACTCGAGTCAATGCAAAAATCGGTCGTATCCCGACTGCTCAGGACCAAACGAGAGCGATGTTTATCATCGAAAATCTGGATGAACTTATCATCAATGTTTCCATCGGCGAATACGACATCAGCAATGTTGAAATCGGGCAAAAAGTTGTTATCAGCTCCGATATTTTGAAAAATAAAACCATCGAAGGTAAGGTAACGCGAATCGCTCCGACCGGCGAAGTCGTGCAGGGCGCCAATTCTCGCGAAATGAGAATTCCGGTTGAAATCAAAATCATCGACAAGGGAGCTATCATCGCCGGCGTTAATGCCAAAACGGAAATCATCGTTGCAAGCAAGAATGATGTTATCAGTGTTCCGCTTGAATCCTTGCTTGAAATCGAAGGCGAGCAATTTGTGCTTGTCGGAAACGACAATGTCATCAAGCGTGTAAAAGTTGAAACCGGTATCGAAAGCATCACCGATGTGGAAATCACTTCCGGCAACATCAAAGCAGGCGATATCGTAATCACCAATCCGACCGCGGATTACAAAGACGGTGATAAATACCAAACACAACAGGAGTAGCCAATGAGTAAACTAATCGAAATTAAAGAACTGAGCAAAATATATCAGATGGGCTCCAACGAACTGCACGCTCTCAAAAAAATCAACCTTTCGATTGAGCATGGCGAGTTTGTTGCCATCATGGGAACTTCCGGCTCAGGAAAATCAACCTTAATGAATATTTTGGGATGTTTGGACAGACCCTCGTTAGGCAACTATTATTTGGAAGGCATCGATATCAACGATAAGACGGAGGATGAACTTTCGGACATTCGAAATCAAAAAATCGGTTTTGTCTTTCAGTCCTTCAATCTGATTCCAAGAACCTCCGCGCTCAAAAATGTGGAACTTCCGATGATTTATGCAAAAACATCCGCCGAAAAAAGAGTGGAGCGCGCCGCAATGCTTTTGGAGCGCGTCGGTCTCGGCGAGCGGATGGACCATGTGCCCAATGAGCTTTCGGGTGGACAAAGACAGCGTGTTGCGATTGCGCGTGCATTAGCCAATGAGCCGCCAATCATTCTCGCCGACGAGCCGACCGGAAATCTGGATTCCAAATCCAGCGTGGAAATCATGGATATGTTCACCAATCTTCATAATGAAGGCAAAACCGTCATCATCGTAACACATGAGCGTGAAATTGCCGAATTTACCAAGCGCATTGTAACATTTCGTGACGGTATGATTATCAGCGACGAATGGAGGGATTAAATGCTACTACTCGAAAATCTGAAATTAGCCATCTTCAGCATTAAGTCCAACAAGATGCGCGCCTTTCTTACGATGCTCGGCATCATTATCGGTATTACATCCGTCATCACGATTTCGGCATTAGGCGAAGCATCCAAGTCGGTGCTGAACAAAGAATTTGATAATTATAATAAAAATCTTGCCGTGATTTATATCGGTCAAAACTCCCCGGATGTATCTTTTGAAAAAGTATATTTTTCGCTGGATGATTTGGAAATCATCGGCAATAAATTTGAAAAAAAAGTGGAATATATGGATCCGGAAGGAAGCGGAAATTCCAATGTAAAAGTCGGACGACAGGAAGCAAGTGTCAACATCCACGGAACCACCGAAAATTATACCAAGATGGAAAAGCTCAAACTGATTCACGGTCGCTTTTTGAGCGAGTCCGATGTAAACGCAAGAAAAACCGTCGCGGTTGTAGACAAAGAATTTGCACTCAAACTGTTCAACAAAACCGATATTATCGGCGAAGTTGTAAAAGTGATTATCGAAGAACAGCCGGTCTATGTCAGCGTCATCGGTGTATATGAAACGACCCCATCCATTTTTTCCGGGCTTATTCAAAGCGATTCGACAAAGATGTATGTACCTTATACCTTATTCAACTATAGCATCGAATATTCTCCCGCTCTTTCCTTTAAGGTGAGGGATGAATACTCCAACGAAGTTTCAAAAATTGCGGAAGAAGTAGCGCGCTATGCGGAAAAAGCCAAAGGGCTCAAGGAAAACACCTACACGGTAAACACTTTGGAAAACAATCAAAGACAAGTCAATTCGATGCTCGGAACCGTATCGCTCGCCATCGGTGGCATCGGTGCCATCTCACTCGTCGTCGGCGGTATCGGAATTATGAACATCATGCTCGTATCCGTTACCGAAAGAACGAGAGAAATCGGTATTCGTAAATCGCTCGGCGCGAGAAGACGAGATATCCTGATGCAATTCCTCATCGAATCGATGATTGTTTCCGCAATCGGCGGAATCATCGGGGTCGCGCTCGGATTATTCTTCTCCACGCTGGTTGCATTGTATTTGAAAATCCCGCAGCCGGTAACCATCGTTGCGATTATGGGAACGGTAGCATTCTCCGCAGTGGTCGGAATCTTCTTCGGACTGTATCCGGCAAACAAGGCTGCCAAACTGGATCCTATCGATGCGCTTCGATACGAATAAACTTCGGTAATGACGATGCGTTTTGCGTATCCGATTTATATATGACTTTCTCTTAAAAGTACAACAAAAAATGGATGGGGTCGTTTCATATACACCGATGACGCTGACATAGACCGGCTGTTCTTCGATAATCACTTTTACAACTTCGCCGATAATATCGGTT
>JBGZSM010000096.1:0-13787 GCA_041853585.1 Filifactoraceae bacterium | reverse complement strand
CCTGAAAAGAAATATCTACATTTATGTTCATTTTTAGTTGCAAAACACGACGATTTAGTGTAAGCTTATTCTTGATATAGTTGTTCATAAAAATATTATATCAAAAAAAATGGCTTGCTCTTATGAGTTTGCCATTTTTTTAGGGGCTATTTTGCAACAGCCCCATACGAATCGAAATCTCAATTTCAAAATCATTTTATCACAACGAAAAGCAATTCATTACGAATTTCAATCGCTGATATTACAATGCGTAAATCATCGAGTAAATCCATAGCCATGTACTTCGCTGACAAAGTTTAAAGTCATAAAGACTTCCGGATCCAAGTCCGTCGCAAATTTTTTAATTTTAATATATTCGCTTTTGCTCACAACAGAGCTTACCAATATCTTTTCTTCCCCTGAAAAACCACCTTCCGCATAATAAAGTGTCGTCCCTCTATCGATTTCCTTTATAATATACTCATTAATTTCCTTGTAAAATTTACTGTTGATAACAATGTTAAGGTTTTTGTCAAATCCTGCAATGAGATTGTCAATAACAACAGAGTTGATTACAATGCCAAGCAAAGCATACATTCCAAGTTGCAATCCAAAAGTTATCGCCGCTCCGGCAAGAATAAAAAAATCTGCAACAATCAATGATTTTCCGATGTCAATTCCTGTAAATTTATTAATAATTTTTGCGATAATATCCGTTCCACCCGTGGATGCATTCTGATAAAATATGATTCCCATTCCGATTCCGGCAATCACAATACCATACAGCAAGTTAATCAATAAATCATCTACAATCGGTTTCGTCATCGGTACCAATTTTTCCATCAAAGTTATCATCCCAGAAAGCATCAAACTTGCATAAATCGTATACCCGCCAAATTCTTTTCCTAAAAAAATGAATGCTAAAATAAACAAAATAATATTACATACCAACATAATCGCGCCAACCGGGAATTGTGGAAAGTAATGATTCAAAATAACCGAAAATCCGCTGACTCCTCCAACCACTAAGCGTGAAGGCAGCAAGAAAAAATATAGACCACAAGTGAGCAATATGAGACCGAAGTTAATCTTCAAAAACTTTTTAATATCAAAATTCATAAAACCTCCATTAAAATTAACGCTACTCTACATAGAAAACCCTTGAGCATAATGCTCAAGGGCCGATTAGCAATTTGATTATAGCATTTTAATTTTACTTTGGCAACCTATCCGGCAATTTTGCATAATTTTTGATGGATTTTTTATTGCTCGGAAGAATCTTCTTGCTTTTTATCCAAGAAAATCATACTCCCTGCCGATATGCCCAATGTCGAAGCATTATGCAAAAATGCGGATGTGTTTGGCGCAATCCATCCGCCGAGTCCCAATCCCAACAATAGCGTATTGAAACCGACGATAAATTGGTAATTCCGCTGAATTCTTTGTAAAAGTAATTTGCTTAAACGACGAATCTTGAGAAGATCATGCAATGAATTATTCAGCAAAGTGATATCCGCCACTTCTCGCGCGATATCCGAAGCATCTTTCATCGCAACTGATACATTCGCTTTCGCAAGAGCCGGCGAATCATTGATGCCGTCGCCCACCATAATAATGGTTCGACCGCTTTCCTGTAACGATTCGACAATCAAAGATTTTTGGTCCGGCAATACATTGGCGTATAATTTGCTCACGCCGAGCTGTCGTGCAACCGCAATCGCAGTTTTTTCATTGTCACCGGTTATCATAATAATTTCTTTTATGCCGCTTTTCTTGAGCTCGGAAATGACTTGTGCCGCTTCTGCGCGTGGAGGATCCGAAATCCCGAGCACGCCAATCAATTTTCCACCCACCGCCAAATAAATCGGGGATAAATGCCCCATCTCCTGCTCGATATGTGCAGACAATTCTTCGCTGACAGGAATTCCTTCATCGTCCACCACGAAATGACGACTTCCGATAATGGCTCTCTCTTCATTTAATGTGGAAACAATGCCATGCGCCACGATATATTCCACTTCCGCATGATATTCCGGGTGAAACAGATCCTCTTGCTCCGCCTGCTTCACAATAGCTCTCGCCACGCTATGCGGGAAATGTTCTTCCAAGCATGCCGCAATCGTCAAGACTTCATCTCTCGTATATTCTTCAAATGCAATTACCTTTTCAAGTTTCGGAATCGCCTTGGTCAGTGTCCCGGTCTTATCAAAAACAACGGTATCCGCCTCGGCCAATGTCTCAAAAAACTTTCCGCCTTTGACGACGATATGACTCGCTGCCGCCTCACGCATCGCGGAAAGAACCGCAATCGGCGTGGATAATTTAATGGCACAGGAATAGTCGACCATCAATACCGACAAAGCTTTTGTAAAACTGCGCGACAACAACCACACGGAACCGAAAAGCAGGAAGTTTAGAGGTACAATCCTATCCGCCAGATGCTCCGCCTTGCTTTGAATTCCCGCTTTGAATTGTTCGGATCGGTCAATCATGTGAATGATATTGGACATGCGACTGTCTGAGGTTAAAGAGCGTACTTCGACAGTGAGCGTTCCTTCCTCTACAACCGTTCCCGCAAACACCGTACTGCCAAATTTCTTCTCCGTCGGTAAAGGCTCACCCGTCATCGAAGTTTCATTGACAAGCGCCAAACCGTCCACAACCGTTCCGTCAATCGGAATCATACTTCCGGAGCGAATCAAAACATGATCTCCCAGCTTGAGCTCGGCAATCGGTATGCTCACTTCCGTTCCGTCGGCAACAATCCAAACTCGGTCGATATCAATCTCTAAACTCTTCAATAAATCCTGTCTTGCACGCGCTTTCGTGTATTCAGCCAGAGTGTCCGATATCCCGAGCATAAACATAATTGATGCAGCCGTTCCCGGAGATTTATACAAAAATGCCGCGGTTACTGAAGCCGCATCCAAAACCTCAACATTTATATTTCCTTTAAAAAGTGCCGATAAGCCGTTTTTCAGATAACCGAATGCTCGAACTGCTGTAATCGCCATCCCAATCGGCGGAGGTAAAAGTCGTCTCACTACCGTACGCATAAATATTGAGCGGAAAATTTTGTTTTGATAATGCAAGTCGATTTCATACTTACTTTGCTCTTGATTCGCAACCGCTTTCGGAAGATTCTCCAGTCGCATATCATGAATGCAGTCCAAAATTTTTGCGCGAGCATCGCCCTTGTATAAAATCAGCAATCCACCGTTTAAATGACTCGAAGTTACCGATTCCACTCCGTCTATTGAAAGAAGCAGAGACGCGATACCATATCCCTGCTCTTTTGTAAATGCATATTTTCCAAAACGCAATCTTAACCTGTCATCCTTGTCACAAATGATTTGATATTTTGGAAGAGTCGACATCTTAGACCTCTGTTTCTCTCGTCGCAGCTTCAACTACGATATCTTCCGCTTCTTCGCGCATATTTTGAATCGCTTCTTGAGCATCATGCTGCAATTTCATTCCTTTAGCCAATGTGTTTACCATAAGTTCTCTCGTTTTCGGGCTCTTTGCAATTTGAATTCCCGCAACTGTTGCTGCAATACCTGCTACAAAACTCCAAGCATTGTCTTTTCTACAAAAAAATCTCATTTTATCCTCCTTATTAGAAACAAAAATTTTATTATTAATGCTAGGTTATACTAATCCGTTTTTTTTGTCAATAGTTTGAAAAATACACAGAATATATCCAGAAATGTTAACAGCTGAAAACTATGTTATCTTTGAAAAACTAAGTTGTTTTTTGAAAACCGAATCCGTTTTCGAAGAACGGTCTCCTCCATTCTTTTCTTCCTCATATAACAAAGAATGTCGAAACAAAAAAGACAGTAAAATCCGATTTTCAATTTTAGATTAAAAAATCTCTTCCTTTATATAGGTATAGGATACTTTCTCTTCATGTATGCTCTTCCAATTCATTTACAATTCCATAACTTATCAAATACATCGAGTTGAATCCGCTGCCAAAATCAAAGAACAGAAAACGCCACAACAACTTGACACAACCAACTGCATGATAGCGGGCGACAAAAAAGAAATTATGTGATACAATTATCTTAAAAACAGAAGGGGTAATTATGTATCTAGTCAGTTTAAAATCAACCCATCATGCCATGATGCTGGAGCATATATGCAAAACACAACAGCTTGCATCCATAACAATTCCAACTCCGCGTGCGATTTCAAAAAGCTGTGGAATGAGTATTAAACTTCAGGAAGATATTGAGCTTAAAAAATTGATTTCCATTTTAGAAGAAAATAATCTGCAAGTTGTCGGTGTGTTTATTGTCGGCGATAATTCGTTGGAGCTGGTTTATACAAATATGGAGGACTGATGAAAAAACCAATGAAATTGTCCATCGGTGACATTGTCACTACCAAAAAGAGTCATCCCTGCGGTGGAAATGAATTCACATTGACAAGAGTGGGAATGGATATTCGCATGAAATGCCATACTTGCGGAAAAGAAATTTGGATAGAGCGTCCCGACTTGGAAAAACGAATCAAAAAATTGGTAAGCTCCGAAAACCCGGAGAATGAGGTTTAAACTTCCAATAGAATTTTAATATTTTTTGATTTTGAAATAGAAAAGCCTCGCAAAACCTCTTTAGAACTTTAAAGTCAAAACACGAACAGAATGAATTATAAAGAGATTTTCGGAAAATCCCTAAAAACATTCTGTAACATAGAATAAAAGGTAGGATAAACTATGCAATTTATATTCCAAACCTCGAATATCGACCTCCAAGATGCCGAGTCGCAAATCGCCCAAATTCTTGAGCAAAGAGCAAAAAGAAACCCCGGAAAAAAATCTTTTATTCAACCGGACTTTTGCTCACAAAAATTTTTAAGCATGAAGTCTTTGAGCATTTTTTCATTGATAGTCGGCTTGATGATGCTTATTTATTCTTTGCGCTCAACCGATGAATTGTTTATGCTGTTTCTACTGGGGCTATTGCTTGCAACAAATGGCATTTCGATGCTCTTTTTGAATAAAAGCAAAAAAAGCATGTTCAAAAAAGGAGCACATGCACTTTTAGAATCTTTGAAAGATGCGAGCGGTGCACAAATTGTTTTTGAAGAAAAAGGATTTTTATTCCCGGATTCGGAAATTATTCCTTATGAAAAAATACAAAAAATTTTCGAAAGCGAAGATTTGATTGTCATTATTCAAGACGGCATTTTAATTCTTTTGCAAAAGAAAGATTTAATCAATAAACGCTTTGAGGACTTCGCCACATTTATGAAGTCCATCTTGGCGGAAAAATGGATTTTTGTTCCATCGTTCGAAAGTAAAACGAGGACACAATGAATCACTTCATTATCATAATAAATTGAGGAGGATATATGGACAAATTACTTTTAGGAAAAAATGTAGCGGACCAATTGAAAGAGGAAATCAAAGCTCGCGTTGAAAACTTTAAGAAAAATCAAATTGAGCCGAAGCTGTGCATTCTTCGCGTAGGTGAAAAACCGGACGATATCGCATATCAAAGAGGTGCTACCAAGACGATGGAAGAACTCGGCATTTCAATTGAAGCAATCGAATTGCCGAATGATTGCACGACCGAGCAATTGAGCGATGTAATGCAAAAACTGAATGATGACAACAAAGTACATGGCGTCTTGATGCTCCGACCTTTGCCAAGTCATATCGATGAAAACAAAATCCGCAACCAAATCCACTTGGATAAAGATGTGGATTGTATGTCCGAACTGGCACTTGCAGGTGTCCTCGAGCCGAAGAAAGCGAAGAAAAAACCTTGCACTCCGCAAGCGGTTATCGAAATTCTAAAGCATTACAACATTCCGATGAGCGGAAAAAATACCGTCGTATTAGGACGCTCCACCGTCATCGGAAAACCGGTGGCTCTACTGTTGACGGATGAAAACGCAACGGTGACTCTATGCCACAGTAAGACGGCTGATCTTGCAAAAGTATGCCAATCCGCAGACATTTTGGTATCCGCTATCGGTAAGGCGAAATTTGTGACAGCCGACTTTGTAAAAGAGGGTGCCATTGTTGTGGATGTAGGAATCAACTTTGACGAAAACGGCAAGATGGTCGGCGATGTCGATATTGACGCGGTCATGGATAAAGTTGCCGGCATCACTCCGGTTCCAAGAGGCGTCGGCTCCGTAACAACTACTGTTCTTGCAATGAATCTATTGAGCACAATCAAATAATCGGAAGGTATAATATGAAAAAAGGACTTGTTGTAGAAGGTGGCGCAATGCGAGCAGTATTCGTAAGCGGTTGTATGGATGCGCTCTTGGACAACAATATTGAATTTGACTACTTCATTGGCGTTTCCGCCGGACTCGCCAATGGAGCGTCCTTTATATCCAAACAACCCAAACGAAATATCGAGATAGCGACCGAATTTTGCAATGACAAAAGATATATGGGATTTCGAAACTTTTTAGACAAACAGAACAAAAGCTACTTCGGAATCGACTTTATGTTTCGAGTCATTCCACAGACACTTAAACCCTTCGATTATGAAACTTTCAACAATTTCGGCGGCGAAGTAATCGCCGTGGTATCCAATGTTGAAACCGGAAAAGCGGAATATCATAATCTGATGGGCAATCCGCATCAGGAAGATTTTTTGATTGCCAGTTGCTCCCTTCCGATGATGTTTCCCGTTCGAACCATAGACGGAAAGGATTATTTGGATGGCGGCCTTTGTGATCCTATCCCAATTCGTCGAGCCATTGAAGACGGTTGTGACAAAATTCTTGTCTTGCTTACGCGCGAATACGGCTATCTTAAAAAAGCGGAATTTGCAGACCGTGCCATTATCAAGCTTCTTAAAAACAAAACAAAATTTGTCAATGCCATCTTGCGCCGTCCGAAAGTCTACAATTACAGCATGGATATTGTGGACCGATTGGAGGCAAACGGAAAAATCAAAGTGGTACGACCGAAATGCACGAAAGATTTTTCGCGCACTGAAAAAGATGTCGACAAAATGTGGAAATTATATCATGAAGGTTATCGTACCGTTGTCGAGCGAATCGACGAAATCCGAGAATATTTCAACCAATAGGAGAAGACCTTGAAAAAATATATTATTGTGCTATTTATCTCTCTGCTTTTGGTCGCATGCTCAAATGCCAAGCCTTCTTCCGATTCAGTTCGCGTTGACCGCGAAGCCTTTGCATTGGACACCGTCATTCAACTTTCGATATGGACCAATGATGATATTAGCGAAGAAGAAGCTCAAAAAATCTTGAGCGATGGCGAAAAACTTTGTCGAGATTATGAAAATATGTTCAGCAAGTCGATTGAAAATAGCGATGTTTATCGATTGAATCATGCGAACGGAAAAGAAATTGCGGTTCATCCGCAGACAGCATATTTGATTTCTGAAAGCATCCGTTTCAGCGAGTTGAGCGAAGGATATTTCGATATTACTATTTTACCTATCAAAGAACTCTGGGATTTTAAAGCGGAAAACCCAAAAGTTCCGTCACCGGAATCTATTGCCAAGGAGCTTAAAAAAGTGGATTATCGAAATATCAAGATAGGCGAAAAAGCCGCTCTAAAAAACGACTCGAAGACAGAGGGCACAAATATTTCACTTCAAAACGGAGCCATGATTGACCTTGGAGGAATCGCCAAAGGATATATTGCCGATGAGCTCGCTCGTCTTTTCAAGGAAAAAGGCGTGACCAAAGGCATTATCAATCTGGGCGGAAACATCCTGATGATTGGAGAAAAAGAGCCCGGCACTCCTTGGCGTGTCGGAATCCAAGACCCCGGCGGAGCGCAAAACAACTTTGTCGGATCGGTTGAAATTCGCAATCAATCCGTCGTAACATCCGGCGTGTATGAGCGCTTTTTTGAGCAGGAAGGAAAGGTCTACCATCATCTGCTAAACCCTTTTGAAGGAAGACCATCTGACAACGATCTGGTATCCGTAAGCATTCTATCCGACAAATCATCGGACGGCGATGCCTTGAGTACCGCCTGTTTCGTACTCGGTCTTGAAAAAGGACTGGAGCTTGCCGAAAAGCTTGAAGGAATTGAAGCCATCTTTATTACAACCGATGGAGCTTTCCACCAAACAAGCGGTGTGGAAAATTATAAATTTGAAAAAAACTGATGTGAAACAATATCTGCTTTAAGAGTATAATAGAAGGTATTGTTAAAACACCATTGGAAAAAGCATGATAAAAAATTTATAATACAAGTTGAAAAAGCTGTATAAAAGCCGAAAGGTATGAAGTCCCAGGACCTCATACCTTTTTACATAACCTTTCGCAACAAGACGACCTTGTTTGCATTTATTAAACCTTAGTATACCTGATGTCAATAGAGATAGCCGTCTCCACCGACGAATCGCTTAGCCGAGCGATTACCAATTTGTTGCATGAATTTGGAAATATGCTTGCGGATGCTCACATACCGGACATTTTGGAGGTGCCTGCTGTGCCACTACAATATATCCGCAGTTCTCGCAGAACCATTCTACTTTTTCTTCACGCTTAAATACTTTTCCTGTCTTGATGTTTTCATTCAACGCATTGTAACGAGCCTCATGCTCTTTCTCAATTCCGCCGACTTTTTCAAACAGAAATGCCAATTTGTCGAAGCCTTCTTCTTTCGCTTCTTTTGCCATACGAGCATACATATCCGTCCACTCGTAATTTTCTCCAGCCGCTGCCGCCGCCAAGTTCTCCATAGTATCTTCACTGATTCCGCTTAGCGCTTTGAACCAAAGCTTTGCATGTTCTTTCTCGTTATTAGCTGTTTCTTCAAAAATATTTGCAATTTGAACATAACCCGCTTTTCTTGCCACGCTTGCAAAATAAGTATACTTGTTTCTAGCCATTGACTCGCCGGCAAATGCGTCCCATAGATTTTTTTCGGTTTTTGTACCTTTTAAATCTTTTCCGTTTAACATAACCATTCTCCTTTAGTTAATATATTTGAACCCCATCGGGATTCTGCCTAATTTTTTTTCTCCTTCGCCCGACAGTCAGGGCAAATCCCACTAAAAACGATCTCATAACCCAGAATTTCAAAGTCCGAAGTTTCCGCGAGTTGTTTATTTAGCCGAATAATCTCCTCTAGTGCGGAATCGCTGGATGCCGGAGCATCAAAAATCTGTTGGCATTGACTACATTTTATATGGTTGTGTCGATTTAATTTGTAGTCAAATCGATCTGCTCCGTCATAAATCGAAACCTTGCTGATGTAGCCGTCTTCAACAAGTAAATTTAAGTTTCTATACACAGTACCTCGACTAATCGTTTTGTGCGTTTCAACGATTTTCTGATAAATATCCTCTGCCGTGGGATGGTTGTGTAGACTAAGAACCGCATCGAGTACAAGCTTTCGCTGTATGGTGTTTCTCTTCTGTACAGCCATGTTTCCCTCCCGTTCCTAAATAGTATCGTTTACTATTTGAGTTTAACAAACCAAGCAACAGTTTGTCAATGCTAATATTTTTTATTTTTCCGTTGTAACTGTAAACTAAAATTTGAGGCAAATTTTAGTTTACAGTTTATAGATGTTACTATTTCTTTCAAAAATTCGAATCCCATTGATATTCAATAAAACATAAGAAAAAATAGAGCTGGCGCAATTTCTCCTAACAAATCAAAATACAAATTCAAAAACTGATAAATCTTTCATCGAGCATCAGTCGAATTTTCAATGGAAGCTTCCGTCAAACTCTCTCCACCAGAACCCTTTATCATTACATCAATTTGGGTTTGCTGCGCATCAAGAATCATCACTTGCCTCTCAAGCTTCGACGCAAGACCCGAAACACTCTGGTACGAAAAATCTCCGGTAAGACGGCGCAAGCCGTTATGGCGGAACTGAAACAGCTAAGAAAAGAATTTGGTAGTGGATTCTCTCGGGTTTTTCGAAGCATTACTTCGGATAACGGTTCGGAGTTTTCTGAACCGGCAACACTCGAAGTATACGAAACCCAGGTCTACTTTACGCATCCCTACTCTTCCTTTGAGAGAGGCACCAATGAACGCCATAATGGTCTTCTGCGAAGGTTTCTGCCCAAGGGAAAGTGGATTCCCGATTACAGTCATGAGGCGATCGGCCGGTTGGAGGACTGGATGAATGGTCTGCCCCGGAGAATCCTCGGGTACAAAACAGCGGAAGAACTCTTTGACCGGGAGCTCGATCGTATCTATGCTCGGTAACGATTTATTGCAACAGGTTTTCAAGTTACAAAGGAATGGTTTAATTTGTTATTGCAATTTAGGTGCAAATAAAACTTTATTTTAATTAAAATGAATCCCCCGGACAAATTCCAGTTTTATCATCATAATTTGACGAGACATGTCATGAGCTTGCAAACATCGAATGAATGTCCGCTATTTTTCCGCTAAAAGAAAATTCTTCTGCAAATTCCAATGTAATCACTGCGAATTTACAGCGCTCATCAGCCGGATTCCACTGATATGAGCTTTCGTTCCTGAAAAACCTTAAATAATCTCTTTCTCCAAATAAATGTATTTTATTTCTTCTGCTTATCAAATCAAGGCAATTATTCTCCATGCAATATTTTTTTAACACGGGCAAGCTCGAATCGCTTTCACTATGAAATGCACAAACTACTCCGTCAAGCATAGGTTTCATAGATTGTATTACGGAAAATTTCGGCGCTTTTATATGAATAAGCATCGCGTAAAAGTCTTTTTCGGGACTCTCTAATTCATTTTGAATCTTTACCAAATGTTGATTCTCTCTCAAAACCTTCCAATAGCTTCCCGCCTTATCCTTTTTAACCCCTGTCAAATTCAAACCATCCCACTGCGCCAAAATAGGATAGTTTTCGATTTTTTCAAATACAGATTCTCTCGGTAACAATTGATATCGATACAGATATTTTTTACCGGCATCCTCCAATATCTTTCTTACTTCGATTTTTTCTTGTTGCGAAAAAGCTGCAAATGCTAAACCGAATTGTGCACTCTTCAAAAAACCTGATTGTTTAATATTATGAAAAAGCATATTTTCCAAATCGTAGAAACGCTCTTTTCCAAGCTCAAAATATTGAGCAAACAAAATTTCGTCCTGCGATTTCAAAGCCGATAAAGCTTTCTGTGCTTTCTGTAAATCATCTTTAAAATTCAGAACGATTTCTCTTCTTCTTTCATCTTTAATTCCTTTCGCCTCAAAAGGAATATAATAATCCGTCATTGCAAATACTGATTTAGAATCAGATTGTATATCATAAAAAGCATTCTGGATTCTCATCGACATCCCCTATTCTCATCACAATCGGCTTGAACAATCATTTCTCCAAAGACTATCCAAAGCTACTTTTCCCATTTAAATATTTTCCCGCTGAATTTCGCTATAGAGGCGCTATCGTCTATGGTAATTATAAAAAAGCGACATCGATGCCCGTCGGGAAACCAACGATAGCTTGATTTATCTTCATAGAAACGCAAATACTCTTTGCTTCCAAGAACATGGCAGTTTTTTTCGAATTCGATTTCAGGTTGCCCGATACTCCTGTATAATTTACTGATATTTCTTTTTGTCTTTCCTTCTTCCGCATGAAATGCACAAATAATCCCATCAACAATTGACTTTAAATAAAGAGGCAGATTGATTCGCTTCGGCAATGATAATTGCACTTCGATTCCAAAATTGAGATTTTCGTTTCCGGTTTCAAGAATTTGAACTAGATCCGCTTGCTCTCTTAAAGACTTCCAAAATCCGGCAATAGTATTCTCTTTTATTCCGATATCATCAATAACAACATCTTTCCAGCTTGCCCAAATTTTTTCTTTATCGATTTTATCTTTCGAATCCCTTGCTTTTTTACATTCATATAGATAAGCATAAGTGTATCTGTTTTCTATGGAAAATTTTTGAATCAGCTCCGAACATTTTTTGTTGTCCAACTCGCCGAAAGCCAACCCATTTCTACAGTTTTCTTTGAAAATTTTTGAGCCTAAATTATAAAAAAGTACATTTTCCAGATGATATTTTTTTTTGCTTGGAACATCTAAATAATGTGCTACAAGAATTTCATCTTCATCGATTTCAAGTAGGCTGATAACCCCTTTTATTTCTTTTATAAAAGAATTTGTTTTATGCCTCATATCAAGAGGTAATTTGCTGACCTCACAAGGAATATTATAATTGGATAATGCAAATACCATTTTTTTGTCGGATATAATCGTATACTCATCCGCCACAACTTTTATTGCTTGATTATTTTTCATTGAAATCCCCTTCCATTTCAGTAAACTCAATACACATTTCTTGAATTCTATCGATTCGTTCCAATTTCTGAATCCATTTTCTCGGTATGCTTTCCTCTCCGTACAAAATTCCCGCTAGGCCTCCTGCTATTGCCGCTATCGTGTCCGCATCTCCTCCAAGATTCACCGCTTTCAAAACGCAGTCCTTATAATCGGTAGAATTAAGCAAGCACCAAAGCGCCGATTCTAAAGTATGAACCACATATCCACTACTCTCGATATCCTCTTCTTGTGTCTTTCTAAAATCTGTTGAGAATATCCTCGCAAAATATTTCGCTTCCTCATAGTCCTTATAGTAGTCTCGCGCCCGCTTTAGCGCTATCAGTATTGAGGAGACGCTCTGTTTCGTCAATAGCTCCTGAACAATAAAATAATAAATTCCGCAAGCAATTTGGGAGCGCTGATGTGAATGTGTAATTGCAGAAGATTGATGTATAATACTCAGCTTTTCATCCAATGTATAGCAGCTTTGCATTGATTTGAAATTGATGTATAAAGCAATCGGAAGAATACGCATCAACGAACCGTTTCCATTGTCCCTCTCTCCTCCACTTCCACAATCAGACGCTTCTATACCCTTCGAAAAATTAAGTATGGCTTTGAGAACAATCTGCCCCATTCCAAAAGTCTTACCATGCGGCGTCATATAGTCTTCTTGCGCCCATCGCAAAAATTTCGACATCATGTCGGTATAATCGATTTTTTCCCTATCAACAATGCTCTGTAAAGTACAAAGCAACATTGAGCTGTCGTCCGACCAAGTCCCTGCTGGAAGTCTTCTGTTGCCGCCTCCCAACATGTCGGTGACGGGAGATTTTTTTAATTTTTCCCGAATATAGAATTCTACTGGTACACCTACAGCATCGCCAATAATATGACCCAGTATCGCTGCATGATATCGAGCTGCCAACTCAGATTGATTTGCCTTATTCATTTTTCTTTCCGTCCTTTTGTGCGGATTTCATCATTTTTTTGCAAAAACGAATTTCATCTTTTAAAAATAATTCTTCATATTCTTTTTTTATCACGGAAGACTCCATCGTTAAGTCTAAGCATACTTTTGAAACCAATTTTTTAAATCCTTCCATCCCTCCCGTCAACCGGGATTGCTCAATCAGTTTGCGTGTTGCAGAAACTCCCCCGTACTTGTGAATCATTCGTAAGAAATAATGAGAACGATAACCGGTTTTTTCTTCCACTTCAGAAATATTTTTCAGCAATTCTCGCTCAAATTTTTTCTCCAGCTCTACATTTACCGATTTGGAATAAGCCGCCGGTAGTTCTTCAATTCTCTTTACAACATGCATGCTCGCCTCTCCCGTTTTCTGATAGCACATTCCGGAAGTAAAAAATACCACTTGAATATTCTTTGAAATATAATTTTGTTTACTCGGTAAATATCCAAATGGCGCTAAAATGCTTTTTATCATCCTACCAATCACGGTTTTTGTAAAAGTATCCGTCAAATCCATCGTTGGATTTTCTTTTAAAGATAAAAATTTTTCTATCTCCACAGCACAAGCCGATAATGCCGGTTT
>JBGZSM010000095.1:0-40685 GCA_041853585.1 Filifactoraceae bacterium | reverse complement strand
TTTCTTGTCCATATCTTCGAACCGAGCTTCGAATTTAGCATCCATGGCCTCGAATTTCTTGTCCATCTCTTCAAACCGAGCTTCAAATTTGGCATCCATGGAATCAATTTTCTTGTCCATATCTTCGAACCGAGCTTCAAATTTTGAATCCATTTTGTCCAGTTTGTTGTGAATAGTGACAAGCGCTTCCAGCATTTCCCGTGATATATCCATATTTCCCCCCTTAACCAAAAATTATTATCTATCATTCTACCATAAATTTCTTTGTTAGCCAAGATAACTCAATCCTGAAAAATTACATTGTAAAGTGAAAAAGTAATTTCCACGCAAAGAGAATGGCGGAAAAAATATTTTGCTCCAAAATCCCACAAAAGTTTTACATAATTGAAAAGCTGAGAAAAATTGATAAAAACGGTAGATTATGGTACAATTAGGAAAACATCTACCGAGGAGAATGTAATGATACGAAGAGTTGGCAGAGAGGATAAAGAAATTTTTTGTGCATTGGTCGATGAATTTTATCATACGGATGCGGTATTGCATTCCATTCCGATGGAATTTATTGAGGCAACCTTTGCCGAGATGATGCAATCGGACATCTATCTCGAAGGATATATTTTTGAGCACGAAGATAAAACGGCAGGCTATGCAACGGTTGCGAAAAGCTTTTCGACCGAGGCGGGCGGCCTGGTGATTTGGCTTGAAGAAGTATATATTCGTCCCGATTTTCAAGGCATGGGCATCGGCAAGGAATTTTTTGATTACATCGAAAGCAATCATGACCCGAAGCGCTTGCGGCTTGAAGTGGAGCATAGCAATGAGCGCGCGATAAAACTTTACAAAAAATTGGGTTATGAATCGCTGACCTACTATCAGATGATAAAGGAGTTTTAATAGAGCATGAGACCGACGGATTCGGTGCGATACATCAAAGGTATCGGAGAAAAAAAAGCCCAGCGTTTTGCAAAATTGCATATCCATACGATAGAGGACTTGCTGTTTCATTTTCCGGCGCGATATGAAGACCGAAGTCAAATTAAAAATTTGGATGATATTGCGAATGATGAAAGAGCATGCTCCTACGGCACGATTGTAAATTTCGAAAAGACCATGCCCAAACGAAATATGACGATCATTAAAATCGTGGTCAAGCAAGGCTCAAGCCCCGCGTATCTTACGATGTTCAACAATGAATACATCTTGGACAAATTTTCGGTGGGCGACAAAATTTCATTTTACGGCAAGGCGAAGCGAGTGTTCAATCGTTTGGAATTTCATTCTCCGGAGATTGAGCATTACGGCGAGAACAAACTCACGGGCATCATCTATCCGATTTATCCGCTGACTCACGGATTGAGCAACAATGATTTGCAGAAGGCGATGACAACTGCTCTTCAAAACATCAAACTTCAATCCTTTGAAAATATTCCGGCGGAAATTCGTGAGGAAAGACAGCTTGCCCCGATGGAATTCGCGCTTGCTAATATTCATTTTCCGAAAACGCTCAACGATTTAAAAGTGGCAAGATATCGATTTGTATATGAAGATTTTTTTGTGCTCCAGTTGTATATTTTGATGCTTAAACAAGTAGGGCTCAAACAGAAGGCATTTGCGCTGGACAGAATTCCGGCGATGGATGATTTCATCAACAGTTTGAGCTTTGAATTGACAAAGGCGCAGAAAAAAGTCATCGAAGACATCGACAATGACCTGACGAAAGATTATCCGATGCAGCGATTGGTTCAGGGAGATGTAGGAAGCGGAAAGACGATAGTCGCATTTTATACCGCTTATTTTGCATTTCTCAACGGATATCAAAGCACGATTATGGTGCCGACCGAGATTTTGGCGAAACAGCATTATGAATCCGCGATGGAAGTGTTCAAATATACACCGATGCGCATTCGTCTCTTAATCGGCAGCATGAGCAAAAAAGAAAAAGAACATCTCTATGAAGAAATCAACAATCATGAATGCGATTTGGTAATCGGAACGCATGCGTTGATACAGGACAAGGTAAGTTTTCCGAAATTGGCGCTTGCGGTGACGGATGAGCAACATCGCTTCGGCGTTCGACAGCGCAGTGCGCTTTATGCAAATTATGAAATCACACCGCATGTGCTGGTGCTCACGGCAACCCCGATTCCGCGAACGCTGTCCTTGATTTTGCATGGCGATTTGGATGTGTCCGTCATCGGAGAACTGCCGAAAGGTCGTTTGCCGATTAAGACCCTCGTCATTCGGGAGAAGCTCAGGAGCAAAGCCTATGAGCGATGCGTCGAAGAACTTCAAAAAGGAAAGCAGGCCTACATCGTCTGTCCGCTCGTTGAGGAGAGTGAGGAGCTCGATCTCAAATCGGCGCAGGAACTTTATATCGATTTGAAAAACGGTCATCTCAAAGATTATCGCGTGGGTCTGATTCACGGAAAGCAAAAGGCGTCCGAGAAAAATGAAATCATGAAGGCTTTTGAAGAACATCGAATCGACGCCTTGGTTTCAACGACGGTCATTGAAGTCGGAATCAATGTGCCGAATGCGACCGTCATGATTGTCGAAGAAGCACAGCGCTTCGGATTGTCGCAGCTTCACCAATTGCGCGGGCGCGTCGGTCGAGGCAGGGACGAATCCTATTGTGTGCTGGTGTATAAAGGAAGCTCCGAAGTTTTGCAACAGAGAATGCAGATTATGAGCGAAACAAGCGACGGCTTCGTCATTGCCGAAAAAGATTTGGAGCTGCGCGGACCGGGCGAATTATTCGGACTCAAACAGCACGGCTTACCGGAATTTCGTATTGCCGATCTTGCCAAACATATTCAGATTATGGCATTGGCACAGAGCGACGCCATGCGGATAATAGAAGATAAAATTCTTTCCAAGGATAATAAGCAAAAACTCCTTGAAAAGATAAATCAAAAATTTGAAAAACAAATCAAGGAGATCGCCTTTAACTAATGAGAGTGATAGCAGGCTCGGCGCGAGGGAAAAAATTGAGAAGTCCCAAGGATGAATCGGTTCGCCCCACGCTTGACCGAATTAAAGAAAATATATTTAACATCATCGGATTCGACATCAAAGAATCCGTCGTATTGGATTTGTTTGCCGGAAGCGGCGGCTTGGGGATTGAAGCTTTGTCACGAGGAGCGAGCCATTGTACCTTTGTTGATAAAGATAAAAATTCAATCGCATTGGTGCAAGCCAATCTAAAGGATACGCGTCTTGAGAAAAATGCCGAGATTTTTCAATCGGATGCCGAAAGCGCCATTGAAAAACTCTATGCGAAAGGGAAAAAATTCGATTATATTTTTCTCGACCCGCCATATCAGCAAGGAATTATACAAAAAATATTGAAACAACTTCAAAAATGCAATATAATGCAAGAGGAAGGTGTCGTTATCATCGAAACCGACCGTTTGGAAAAATTGCCCGATGAGATATACCGTTTTATCAAAATAAAGGAGCGAGAGTATTCAAACACAAGAATTTCAATCTATGAAATAAGGAATGGAGAAAAGGATGAATAACAAAGCGGTTTATCCGGGGAGCTTTGACCCCTTAACCAACGGACATCTGGACATTATTGAAAGAGCATCGAAATTATATTCAGAAGTGACTGTGGCGGTCTTGGTCAATACGAGCAAGCAAGGACTTTTTTCGCTGCAGGAGCGAGTTGAAATGATACAGGAAGAAGTAAAGCATCTGCCGAATGTAAAAGTCGACAGCTTTGTAGGGCTCTTGATGAATTATTGTGAAGACAACGATATTCATGTCATCATACGAGGCTTGCGGGCGATTTCGGATTATGAATACGAAATGCAGATTGCACAAATGAACAGAACACTCAACGAGGATGTTGAAACGGTCTTTTTAATGACCAATACCAAATATTCTTTTCTCAGTTCATCCATTGTGAAAGAGGTTACAAGATTTGGTGGTGATGTCGGCGGAATCATACCCGTTTCAGTCCAACAAAAATTAAAAGAAAAGTTTAGGGGGTAACCATGGAAGTGCTAAATATGTTAAACGAGCTGGAAGAAATGATTGAAAGCTCCAAGAGTCTTTTTGGCAACAAAGCCACCATCGACAAAACCAGAGCGCTTGAAATCATCACCGATATTCGAATCAGTTTGCCCGATGATTTTAAACAGGCGGAGTGGATTAGTCAGGAAAGACAAAGAATCATCTACGATGCGGAAGATGATGCGAGAGAAATTCGCGAGAAGGCGACGCTTGAAGCGGAGCAAATGGTCGAGCAGGACAATATAACGAAAAAAGCATACGAAAGAGCGAAAGATATCATTCGTCGAGCGGAGGAAGATGCAACCGAGCTACGAAACGGAGCGATTTTTTACTCTCAGGATATTATGAAGAAAATTGCAAAAGACATGACTTCGATTGCAGAACGAGTGATGCTCAATTATGATGAGCTCGATCAGATGGTTATCAAAACCGATGATGAAGAAAAAGAATCCGAAGAACAAGATGAAGAATAACATCTTGCGCTTTAAAACATAGGGGGCGAATGCTCCTTTTTGTTTACATACGCAGCAAGACGACAGCGGGGGTGCGCATAAATAGGCTGTTTGAGAAAAGTTTCAAAGGAATGTTGGAGGAGGAAAATCATGAAAACAATCGGAATAATTGCAGAGTACAATCCATTTCATTTGGGTCATAAGTACCTGATTGATGAATCGCGAATCGTAACCGATGCGGAGCGCGTTGTTGTCGTGATGAGTGGGAACAGCGTTCAGCGGGGCGATTTTGCCATCGTCGATAAATTTGCGCGTGCAAGAGAAGCTATTCGAGCGGGCGCCGACCTCGTGCTGGAATTGCCTTTTTGCTATTCCTCGCAAAGTGCCGAATTTTTCGCTTACGGAGGAACTAAAATTTTGCACAGTCTGGGGCTGGTGGATTATCTTTGCTTCGGCTCGGAAACCAACAATGGCGACAGTCAATGGCGTATTGCGAATCTGCTGTACGAAGAAAGCCCCGCGCTGCAAGCGGAAATCAAGGAGCAGATGAAAAAAGGAATCAGCTTTCCGGTTGCCAGACAGAGCGCGCTTGAAGAAATTTATCCGAATGAAGCCAACTATTCGATTATGAACAATCCCAACGACATCTTGGCGATTGAGTATATCAAATCGCTTTTCCGATTGCAAAGCAGCATTGAGCCGATTTCCGTTCAGCGTATCGGTGGAGCGTACTACGACCCGAGACTTGAAATCGAAGTGCCGAGTGCAACCGCTATTCGTGAGCGCCTGATGCAGAAGTATCGTCCGCAGCGCGAAGAAGAAATGACGAAGGATTTGAAGGCGGAAGAGTCCTCGGAGCAAAAAATAAAAAAAATCATGGATGACAACATCGGCTATATAATAGGAAGAGATACAAATTTCGTTCAGCAATCCGAAGAAGAAAATACTGACAAAAGCTTGAGCATGGAGGAGCAAATCAAGTCCGCGACGACCGAAACGATGGCGGCTTATCTGCTGGAGCAGCGGGATAAGAACACATTGGCGAGCATAGAAGACTATTTTAGCGAGCTTTCGAGCATTATCATTCGCCAAAAGGATGAACTGGACTATTATTTTGAAGTCAGCGAAGGAATCGACAATTTGCTCAAAACCAAGATTTTTGAAACGAACAATGTGCACGACCTGGCGATGGAAATCAAATCCAAACGCTATACCTACACCAGAGCGCGCCGGATGCTGATGAATATATTGGTCGGCTTGAAAAAAGAGGATATGCAAATTGTCAAAGAGAGCGACGAGATTCCATACGCGCGGATTTTGGCATTCAATGATGTCGGCAGAAAAATGATAAAGGAATGCTCTTTCCAAATCGAGCTCATCAACAAACTCGCGGATTTCAAACCGCAAAACCCATTGCATCAGGTGCTGCAAAAATATGACGAAATCGTCGGCGAGCTCTTCTATATGAAGTACGAATACAAACATTACGGCAAGCGGGTCTATACCGATAAAATGACATCGCCGGTGTATATTTCGCACGAAGAAAATATCTAGAGTGATGTAAATCGCAACCTCGAAATCCTTCTATTCGCGGTAAGGAGCAAAGTGATGCTAATCTTTAGAACAGCCGATTAACAATATTTCTTGTTATATAGAAGGAAAATCTCAAAAATTTTTCCGTTTCAACTCGAATCTTGTAAAATTTAAAAGGAGCAAATCGTCCGTCCATCGTTGGCTTTTTAGTTCGACTTTCAGGATACGGTTGCTCCTTTTTTGATGCACTGATTCCGATACATTCCTATAGATTTGTGGTATAATATCTTCATTGAGGAAATGGATGGGAAATATGGAAAATAAATTTACACATCTACATCTGCACACGCAATATTCCCTGCTGGACGGTTTTACAAAAATCGATCGTCTGATGATGCGATGCAAGGAGCTGGGCATGGACTCGGTAGCAATTACCGACCATGGCGTGATGTTCGGTGTTATAGATTTTTATAAAGCTGCGAAGAAACATGGCATCAAACCGATTATCGGATGCGAGGTCTATGTGGCGCAACGCAGCCGCTTTGACAAAGAAAATATCGACAAGCGTTCTTATCATCTGGTTTTGCTTGCCGAAAATCAAATTGGATACCAAAATTTAATTAACCTTGTATCCATCGGTTTTACCGAAGGCTACTATTATAAGCCGCGGGTCGATTACGAAGTGCTTGAAAAATACAGCGAAGGCATTATCGCCCTGTCCGCTTGTTTGGCGGGCGAAGTGCAGCAGCGCTTGCTCGACGGCGATTACGAATCGGCGAAACAGGTGGCGATGCGACTCAATTCGGTTTTTGGAGAAGGAAATTTTTTCCTGGAGCTCCAAGACCACGACATCAAAGAGCAGGCGAAAGTCAATCTGTTTTTGCAGAAGATGTCCAAAGAGACGGGCATCCCCCTCGTTGCAACCAATGATGTGCACTACACGAACAAAGAGGACAACAAGACACATGAGATTTTAATGTGCATCCAAACGGGGAAAACGCTCAAAGATGAGCATCGTATGGAATTTTTGACCGAGGAATTCTATCTCAAATCGCCGGAAGAGATGATAGATTTGTTCAAAGGATTTGACGGTGCGATTGAGAATACCGCTTTGATTGCGGAGCGCTGCAATGTCGAATTCGATTTTGACACGATTCATTTGCCGAAATTTGTTATTGAAGATGAGAATGAGAGCGCCAATGAGATGCTTCGTCGATTGTGTTTCGAGGGACTTTACAAAAGATATGAGAATCCATCGCAGGAAGCGAGAGAGCGTTTGGATTATGAGCTGGATGTCATCGATAAGATGGGCTATGCGGATTACTTTTTAATCGTTTGGGACTTTATCTTCTTCGCAAAAAAGAACGATATTATGGTAGGGCCGGGCCGAGGCTCGGCGGCGGGCTCGCTCGTCGCTTATACGCTTGAGATAACCGATGTGGATCCGCTCAAATATTCGCTGCTGTTCGAGCGATTCTTAAATCCGGAGCGGATTTCGATGCCCGATGTCGATATCGACTTTTGTTATGAAAAAAGAGAAATCGTCATCGACTATGTCAAACATAAATACGGCGAGGACCATGTGGCGCAGATTATCACTTTCGGAACTTTGGGAGCGCGTGCGGCGATTCGCGATGTGGGACGCGTGCTCGACATCAGCTATCAGGAAGTGGATAAGATAGCCAAAGAGATTCCTTTTGCAATCGGGATGACGATTGACAAGGCGCTTGAAATCAATGCCAAGCTGCGCGAAGAATATGAGAACAATCCGACCGTCAAAGAACTGATTGACATTTCTCGCGATGTGGAAGGTTTACCGCGTCACGCTTCGACCCATGCGGCGGGCGTTGTGATTTCAAAAGATACCGTCAGCAGCTATGTGCCGCTGTATATGCACCAAAATTCCGTCACGACGCAATTCCCGATGGGCACTTTGGAAGAATTGGGCTTGCTCAAGATGGATTTCTTGGGACTTCGAACGCTGACCGTTATTCAGGATACGGTAAAAAATGTCGAATCGAATCGCAACAAAAAAATCGATTTGTCATCGATTACCTTCGACGATGCGAAAGTCTATGAAAATATGTCGCAGGGAAATACCCTCGGCGTGTTTCAGCTGGAGAGCTCGGGGATGAGAAGCTTTATGAAGGAGCTCAAACCCGAAGTGTTTGAAGATATCATCGCGGGGATTTCGCTCTATCGTCCGGGACCGATGGATTCGATTCCGACCTATGTGCGCAACAAGAATCAAAAGAACGAAATCAGCTTTTTGCATGAGAAATTACGACCGATTTTGGAAGTTACCAACGGAATCTTGGTTTATCAGGAGCAGGTCATGCAGGTCGTGCGAGATTTGGCAGGCTATTCCTTGGCTCGTGCCGACTTGGTTCGTAAGGCGATGAGCAAGAAAAAAATGGCGGTCATGGAGGAGGAGAGGCAGTATTTCGTCTATGGGAAAAAAGATGAGCTCGGCAATGTCGAAATCGACGGCTGCGAGATGCGCGGTATCGAGCCGGCGATTGCGAACAAAATCTACGACGAGATGATTGACTTTGCAAAATACGCCTTCAACAAATCGCATGCGGCGGGCTATGCGGTGCTTGCATATCAAACGCAATATCTTAAAACCTACTATCCGCAAGAATTCATGTGCGCGCTGATGACGAGCGTGATGGGAAATACCGACAAGGTCGTTCAATATATCAAGGAATGTAATGATTTGGGAATCAAAGTGTTGCCGCCCGATGTGAACAAGAGTTTCAAACGCTTTTCGGTGGAAGGCGAGAATATTCGTTTTGCACTTTCCGCCATTAAAAATGTCGGCGAGGGCGCGGTTCAAAATATCATTACCAATCGTGAGCGCTTCGGCGAATTCACTTCCTTGCAAAATTTCATCAAGCGAATGCGTGACAAGGATATCAACAAGAGATTGTTGGAAAGCATGATACGAGCGGGAGCTTTCGATTCGCTCGGCGTCAATCGCGCAACCTTGATGGGCAATATGGAAAAAATTTGGGACAGCATGAGCTCCGAGCGTCGCAACAATATTGAGGGTCAGGTCTCCCTCTTTGACAATGCGCAAATGGAATCCGACGAGACGATTGCAATGACCCATTTTGAAGATTTTGCAATGAATATCAAACTCAATATGGAAAAAGAAGTGCTCGGCATGTATGTCAGCGGTCATCCGCTCGCCGAATTTTCGGCGAAGCTGTCCAAATGCGCATCACACAATACGATGATGTTCCGCGAGATGGAAGAGGATTATGCGCATTATCAGCATGAGGACAACAAAAGCATCAGCTTTGGCGGACTGATTTCGTCAAAATCGTACAAAACTACGAGAACCAACGATATGATGGTCTTTTTGACTCTGGAAGATGAATACGGTGATGTCGAAGTCATCGTTTTTCCCGCCGTGCTCAAAAAGACGATGGCGAAGCTGGACAAAGAAGATGTCATTTTTGTTAAAGGCAGAATGCAAATCAAAGAGGATGACAAAATCAAAATTATTGCATCGGAAATTATCAATTTCAACGAATTGGAAGATGCAAAAACCCTGTATATAAAAGTGGAAAGCATCAAAAACGAATCGGTTTCCAAAGCGGAAAAACTCATTATGGAAAATCCGGGAACATCCAAAGTCGTTTTTTATGATGCACAAAGAAAAAAGAGTTTTCAATCGGAGCGATTCCAATTCGTCAAAATCGACGAGCAGGTATTGTCTCATTTTGAAAATCTGCTCGGAAAAGAAAATGTAGTAGTAAAATAAATGGAGGTTGGATGAGAAGACTGGCAGTTTTAACAAGCGGAGGCGATGCTCCGGGAATGAATGCGGCGATACGGGCGGTCGTGCGATATTCCATCTACAATCAGATTGAAGTGTTCGGCGTTATTCGCGGGTACAAGGGATTGATGAATGGGGATTTGACTCCGATGAATGTATCCTCCGTCGGCGACATTATTCATCGCGGCGGAACGATTTTAAAATCCGCACGAGCTTTGGAATTTTTGGAAGAAAGCGGAAAGGACAAAGCGCTTGAAGTTCTTTCTGAAAATCAAATCGACGGTCTCATCGTCATCGGTGGAGACGGAAGTTTCCGAGGGGCGAGAGAGATGAGCCTGCGCGGGATGCCTTCGATCGGAATTCCCGGAACCATAGACAATGACCTTTCTTATACGGATTATACGATTGGATTTGATACGGCGGTCAACACCGCGCTGGATGCAATCGGAAAATTGCGGGACACTTCTTCATCGCATGAGCGCGTGAGCATTGTGGAAGTGATGGGACGCAACTGCGGCGACATCGCGCTGTATGCCGGCATGGGCGGCGGTGCGGAAGCGATATTGGTGCCGGAGATTCCGTATGACATCAAAGAAATCAGCAACAAATTGCTTGAAAGCTCCGGGCGCGGCAAAACGCAGAGCATTATCGTCGTGGCGGAAGGAGCGGCATCGGCGGAGCAGATTGCACGACAAATTACAGAACTTACGGGAATGGAAAGTCGAACGACGATTTTAGGACATATTCAGCGCGGCGGAAGTCCGACCGGATATGACCGCGTGCTTGCCAGCAAACTTGGCGCGGCGGCTGTGGAATGCCTGCTCCAAGGGAAAAAGAATCGAGTGGTCGGCATCAAAAATAATAAGATTATAGATTTAGATATTGTCGAAGCATTGGACATCCCGCGACGATTTGACACCAAGATGCACGATTTGTCCAAAGTGCTTTCGATATAGGAGGAAATATGAGTTTGAAAAAAACGAAAATAGTTTGTACCATCGGACCGGCAAGCGAATCGGAAGAGAATTTACGCGAGCTGATTCAAAAAGGAATGGATGTGTGCAGACTGAACTTTTCACATGGTACTCATGAAGAGCATCAGGTGCGCATCGACGCCATCAAGAGAGTTCGTCAGCAATTGGGAACATCTACCGCGATTTTGCTCGACACCAAGGGGCCGGAAATTCGAACCGGAAAATTCGACCAACCGGAAGTGGAGCTGGTGGAAGGACAGAGCTTTGTCATCAAGATGGACGAAGTGCTCGGCAATCAAAACTTCTGCTCCGTCAGCTACAAAGATTTGGTGAAGGATGTTGAGGTTGGCAATCGTATCCTGATTGACGACGGGCTGATTGAGCTGACGGTTGAAAAAATCGAGGGCAATGATATTTTTACGAGAGTTGAAAACGGCGGAATCATCAAAAACAACAAAGGCGTCAATGTGCCGAATGTAAAAATCAATCTGCCGGCGATTACCGAAAAAGACCGCGGCGATATTTTGTTCGGAATTCAAAACGAAATCGACTTTATCGCGGCATCATTTGTTCGAAAGGCGTCCGATGTGACCGCGATTCGCGAAATTTTGGAAGAAAACAATGCCGCTCATATCCAAATCATCGCCAAGATTGAAAATCAGGAAGGCGTTGACAATATCGACGAAATTCTTCAGATTTCAGACGGGATCATGGTTGCTCGAGGAGATTTGGGCGTTGAAATTCCGACTGAAGAAATTCCAATCGTGCAGAAAAAGCTGATTAAAAAAGCAAATCTCCTTACCAAGCCGGTCATCACCGCAACGCAAATGCTCGATTCGATGATGCGAAATCCGAGACCGACTCGAGCGGAAGTGACCGATGTCGCCAATGCGATTTATGATGGAACCGACGCCATCATGCTGTCGGGTGAAACCGCAGCGGGTAAGTATCCAATCGACGCGCTTGAAACCATGGCTCGCATCGCCAAACGAATTGAAGGCACTTTGGAATACGAAGCGATTTTGGCGAATCGTCAATCTTTGCGTGCAGTGACCATCACCAATGCCATCAGTCATGCGACCTGCACTTTGGCAATCGATGTCGAAGCGGATGCCATCATCACATCCACCACCTCAGGCTATACGGCGAAGGCTGTGTCCAGCTATCGACCGAAAGCACCGATTATTGCAGCGGTCAATCAGGAGCATGTTCGACGACAACTTTCACTCGTTTGGGGAGTCGAAACCGTCATCGGAGCCAGCGTGGCGTCAACGGATGAGATGTTTGAGCAATCCGTTTCGCTTTCGCTCAAAAAAGGCTATGTTCACTCCGGCGACAAAGTGGTGATCACCGCGGGCGTTCCGGTGGGACAGGTCGGAACGACCAACCTGATAAAAGTCCATGTCGTTTCGGATATCATCGCACATGGTACCGGAATTGGAAACAAAAATGTTACCGGTATCGCAAGAATCATGCTTTATCCTTCCGATGAATTTGTCAAAGGCGAAATCTTTGTCGGGAAATTTACCGACATCGACTTTATCGACAAAATCGAAGAAGCTGCAGCCATCGTTGTTGAAGAAGGCGGCTTGACAAGTCATGCGGCAATCGTCGGGGTGAGTCTGGGAATTCCGGTCATCGTCGGGGCGGAAGATATCGTCTCCAAAGTACAATCCGGAGAAGAAATTACGCTCGACATTCAGCGCGGAACCGTATATCGCGGCAAATTCAACATTGTATAATGCGTTAAACAGTTTTAAAAAGAAAGAGTATCCTCCTTATCGAAAATTTGGTAAGGAGGTTTTTTCGTGGGATTTGATTTGCAAATTGCGCTGCAACTTTATACTAATTTCTACTAGAAAGAATAGTTGTCAACAATTTGTATTTTGAATAACCATTCTATACTTCCCACTTTGTAGGGAACGGTGGCAGTAGGTTTCGGACATATATAAAGGAAGAAAAAATTTTTGTATATAATTAAAAATTGCCTTTGGAGTTGAAACTTGATAAAAAAACTGTTTAGAATGACCGTATCTTAATCCAAGCTACTCATGACGCAACCTAAGACTTCAGAATTTGATGCAAAGTAACGATAGTGAATATGTGAGAGGGTACAATAATACAGCGTTTTTAGTTGTTTTAAAGAGAGGTGGCGTTCAGAAGATGCGATTCTGTGCCGCTGCTCTTTTTGTGCTCATAGCATCGAAAATGTAAAATATACTCACAAATATACGAGAGCCTGTTACCATGTGATTGTGGGTTTATTGATTAATTGTATACAACTGAAAAGCCCGGATGCCTTCAGTCACTATTTGGAGTCTCAGACATCCGGCTGAGATCAGCACGGATTATCTCAAGATGTAATTTAGCTAAACACTAATAAAATGCTGAGTTTGAAACTTTTTGATTAATAAAATTCCCTCTAAGACTGATAGAAACTTACTTTTTTATCAAATTGTAAAATTTTCAGTTTTTGTATTGTGTTTTATTTTTTGTTGTGCTATAATTACAGATGAAAAAAGTGTTTTATACATAGAAAGATGGATCAAAGAAAACGAGATAGAAAAAAACTGATGGTGACTTGCTCTCCAAAGTACCGAATATATCAAGAAAACTGAACGCAAGACAGTTGTATTTAACTGTCAAAGAAAAAACTACGGTGCAGTTACTTGATTCCTATCGCTGCTGATATTCCGAATTTTAGAGAAAAATTTGGGGAAACATACAGCTGCTGAGAGACTCGGCTTATTTAGAGATATGGATGTAAAATAGGAGCACACAGGAAACTACATACCCGCATTTACAAGAACTGAACTGACAGATGATCTCTTTGCCCTTTTCGGATTGAGCATGGAGATGAGACAAACCAGCGGATGAACGAGATTTAGAATGAAAGCAAGAGAAGATAAAATATTACGCTGATTTTAGCAAAACTTCGCATGCACTGGCATATGCAAGATTTTTTTAAAGTGTCAAAGTCGAGCGTAGGTTTTTCGTTTAATTGTATACAATTGAAAAGGCTTGATGCCGTCAGCTACTGTTTACGGTCTCGGACATCCGGCTAAGATTAGCATAGATTATCTTGAGTTGTGCTCCGGTCGAACATTGGTAAAATGATATCATTGTGTTATAGTCAAGACAAGTATATGCAGAGGTAGAAACTTACAAATACAACTATAATGATTAAGGTGGTGAGAGTATGGACTATGAAAAGCTAGGTTTGATCACAGACGAAGAGATGGGCGAGTTATCAAACGCGGAGATAGGTGAAGTAATGGGTTATACTGATGAACTCAAAAGTACTGTTGCTGGTGGTGCCGCTGGTGCCGGCGCTGCTGCCGGAAGCGCAGGCGGCGCGGCTGCTGCACATATGTAACTGAAAGGAGTATAAGCAATGAAAATGAATAGTGATGAGCTTGGATTGATGACAAGCGAAGAACTGGACGAGCTCGAATCTAAAAGCGATCTTGAGATTGATTCGAATGAGGTTCAGTGTGTAGTGAGTGGTGGTGCAGCAGCAGCTGCCGGTGGTGCAGCCGGTGGTGCTGCTAGTGCAAGCGGTGCAGCTAGAGCATAATCAATAATTTGGTACATTATCTTAAGGTGTACTGTAAACAAATGTAGTGACATACTGACATCAAACGGTTGTGATTTTACTATATAGACAGAATTTGTTGCCGGTGCGGCTGATACTGCTCCGGTGATTGGTGATTCAACAATTAATCCTTATATAATGTACTGCAAAGATAGGTTCGTGCAAAACAGTTTGCATTAAATGGTATACTGAAAAACAAGTTAAACTGGAGGAAATTATAATGGAACTTGAAAAAATGGGTTTGATGACAGAAGAAGAAATTGAATCGATTAGCGGAGAGAATGCTCAGATTAACGAGACAGAGGAGGTTAGTTCAGCCAGTTCCGGTGCCGCTGCTGGTGGTGCTGCTGGTTCCTTGGGTGGTGCAGCAGCAGGTTATGTCAACAAATAATCGATAGTGGTTGTGAGGTGAGTCGGCGCGAGTATTGTTTGCGCTGATTCACCTTAACTTGTTGTCATTCGTCATATATTAAAACATTATATTGAGGTGGATACACATGAGCAAAATTCAGGAAATGCACTATAAAGAAACAACCCCGCTTTCAACAGTAGATAAACTGAAAACCATTTTGGATTCAATGGGAATTGAATGCGAAGAAGAATGGCAAAATGAAAGTTCAATAGGAACATGGGCACTGCGCGTGACATTCAAAGGAACATCATTAGGTGCAAATGGGAAGGGTACAACAAGAGAATTTGCACTTGCAAGTGCGTATGCAGAACTTTTTGAACGGTATCAGAATGATTTACTTGGAGCAGCCTATTCATTAAATAGAAAGAGCAGTTATGATTTTGACTCTTCTATTGATGAAAAAGTGATGACACCGGAGGAATTGATTTCCCAAGAGAACAACGCATACTTCGATATGTATTTTAAAGAACGCAATCTTCATAATTCAAGTCTTGAAGAAAAAGTAGAAGCATTCAAAAAGGTACAGAAAGTTGATCTCTACATGCGTGGAGATGATGAGACATATTTGACTGTTCCGTTTTATAGCGTGAAATACAAAAAATTGATGTATCTTCCTAAGAATGTATATCGGTTATCATATGGAAGCAATGGTATGAGTGCTGGTAATACATTTGAAGAGGCTGTTGTTCAAGGTGTTTCAGAGATTATTGAGCGTTATGCTCAGAGAAAGATTTTCTTTGAAAAGCCTACATTTCCAGATGTTCCCGAAAGCTATATTGCAAAGTTTCCGTATGTATACGAGATTTACAAAAAGCTTACTCAAAACAAGAATTACAGGTATTTGTTGAAAGATTGTTCAATCGGTGGCAAATATCCAGTAGCAGCTTTAATTATAATTGACAAAAAAACAGGGAAGTACGGCGTGAAACTGGGATGTCATCCTGATTTTGGTGTGGCGATCGAACGTACATTTACGGAAGCAGCACAGGGACAGGATATTTTCGAATATTCTGGGCGCAGTCAAGTAGACTTCTATAATGTCAATGTTGATAATGAGATGAATATGTACAACACTTATAAAGTTGGTAAGGGACAGTTCCCATATCAGATTTTTGGTGTTGATAATACATATGAATTTAAGGAAGTCAAGGATGTATCCAATCTTTCCAATGCACAGATTATGTTGGAATGGTGTCAGGAAATCCTTGGTGATGGATATGATATTCTGATTAGAGATGTATCTTATTTAGGTTTTCCTTCAGTTCATATCATTATTCCTGGTTTGTCAGAGATGTTCGATGCAGATGATAGTCGCTACAGAACATACAATACGCGCCATTTTGTCAGTGGCTTAATTATGAATCCGGAATTGATTAATACCAAGACCAGTAAATATTTGATTGCAACTCTTGAATACTTCTTAACAAGTATCCTCGAGAATTCAATTGAAACATATTATTCTTGGTATGAAAAGGGTGATCCTCTTCCGTGTTCCAAAAGCGGTTTGGGTTGTGTGTATATGATCGCGATGTGTCATATTCTGAACGGCGATTATCATAAGGCGGCAGTCAGACTAAAAAGTATGTTGAATGTGCTAAATACGCCGGAGTATGATGAGTTTGTTACTAAGGATGAACTGACACTGTATCAGGTAATGTATTATTATTGCAGTGGCATGGAAGTTATGAATGATAAAGAAAAGGTAATCAACTATCTTAAAAACTTTATGGAGTTACAGGTGTGTGACCGTGTAAGTGAACTTCTTGGTGAAGAAAAAGATGTAATTGTTAAGCAGTATCCTTCTTATGAAGCGTATTCAAAACAGTATGAAGATGCTTTCTCGAAAGCTGATAATTATTTCATTCTGCGTGAAAAGTTGAAGGGTGCTCAGCTAAAGAACCCGATTGATCAGATGTCTATTGGTCAGTATTTTAACTAATCAGAAAGGAGAATGGTTATGAAAGAGTTAAATAATGTTCTGGGTGTTGCCGAGAGAGAGCTCGGGTTGTTGACTGATGAAGATATTAACAAGGTGGTAAATGACGAGATCTTCAAGGATAAGTATGTCGATCTTCAGGGGATTGGTAGTGCATCGAAAGCTGTAACAGCTGCAAAAGCCGGCGCATGGGCCGGTTCAGCAGCTTCGCAACTGTAATTTCCAAATTATAATTTACAGTGTCCCGGTATGTGTTGCCTGAGAGTATCCGGATAACACTTTTTGGCACACTGTAACTGTAGAGGAGGCTGATTTTGAAATGAAAAAAAGTCTTTACATTACAAAGGACAAGAAAAATAGTGTTGGTAAAATTATCGTGGAGGTAATCGGTTCCTTAGCGGTAGGTGCAGCTGCGGCGGTTGGATTTGGTTATCTTGTAAGTACAGTTATGGGTTCAATTTTGAAATAGTAATTTGAATACCGTGAAAAATGGGTATTTGCGACCGTATCCGGTATGTAGGTTTATGTATGTACAAGAAAGTTTTAAATTTAATTCTATTAGGAGGTATATCATGGATATGGTAGAATACGGTTTGCTGACCGAAGAAGAAATAAATGCGATTGATGATCAGGGCAGCGAGATGTTAGAGATTGGAAATCAAGAAGTACAGTCGGCAACAGCTGGTGCAGCAGGTGGCGTAGCTGGTGCAGCGGCTTCTGCTGGTGGTGCAGCTGCTGCAAATCACTGATTATTTTCAGTTGTTCAAAGGAAGATGTTTGCTTTAATAAATGTTATCTGCTGGCTAATATGTTTTACCAAAACTATGGTAGAAATAATAGCTGGCAGTTTTCACAAAAGCATTCATTTATTCAATGTTTTTTTAATATTTTCTCGTGAGAATTGTAAAACAAGGATCTCAATTTTGGAAATCCTTGTTTTCGTTACAACAATTGTCGGTATGCATATAATTGCAAACAAATAGTTGCGGTATCATTGTTTATGTGCTGTTTATTGAATAAGATTATGGAGGTGCTATGACCGATAAACCTATCATTCAAGGCCGGAATATCCATCTGAGCTTTAAGGAAAAACTGGTTTTAGATAACATCAATATCTCTATCAGTAAAGGAGAGATTTTTGGATTATTAGGACCATCGGGTGCAGGAAAAACATCTTTGTTAAAGATTTTAACGGGTCAATTGCTTCCTAATCAGGGAGAAGCTAAGATAGATGATTGTTTAAGTACAGCGTTTAATTTTGATGTTTACAATGAATTAGGCATTGATCTGGAGGATTGTGGACTTTTTCAAAGATTGTCATGTTATTCCAATTTAAAAATATTGGCAATGGTACATAAAATCGAATTAAGTCAAATTGATTATTGGCTTGAACGAGTAGGGCTTTCTGATGCAAGGGATGTAAGTGCGAACAAGCTTTCTAAGGGTATGTCACAGAGATTGGGATTTGTTCGTTCAATTATCCATAATCCGCGTATCCTGTTCCTTGATGAGCCTACAAATGCTTTGGATCCTGTGAGTACCAAGAAAGTTCACGATATTATTTTAGAATTAAGAAACAAGGGTACAACGATTATTATTGCTACACATGATATGCAGGAAGCATACAACTTATGCGACAATGTTTTTTTGATTAATCATGGGAAAATGATAGAGTACGGCAATCCGTATGAGATATGCAAAAAGTATAGCGATAATAATCGTATCGTACTAAAGCTGAAGAATGATGAAGTGAAAGAGTATACTTGGGAAGATAGAGACATAGATGAGATTGTGAAACAATTAAAAAAACATAATGTCTCATCCATCAGCTCAAATGATACCAGTTTGGAGGATGTCTTTATTTTGCTGACCGGAGAGGAGCTGAATGTATGAATCTTCATAATTTAAGAGCGGTGTTATACAAGCAATTTGCGGATATGTCAAGGAATAAAATGCTGATATTTATGATGCTCATGTATCCGATTTTGCTATTGTTTTTTTATGTACTCCTAAAAAACAACAACAAGCAAGTGCTGGATTTCATTTTTCCCACATTTGTAACAATGCATATTATCATGTCTCCAATTATTTGTTTTTCTAGTGTGTTATCAGAAGAAAAGGAAAAAGGGACATTGAGAGTGTTACTATTGTCCGGCGTTAATGCGATTGAATATTTTCTCGGTGTATTTTTATGCTTATTGTTTTTTTTATTGATAAGTACAGTTCCATACTATTTTCTTCTGAATCTTGAGTTTAAGGAAGGTTTGCAACTATTTTCAATATCTTTTATTGGTATTAGTTGTTCTTCAATATTAGGTTCCATCATCGGAGTTGTAGCTAAGAGTCAAATAGTTGTTGGAACGATTTCTTCACCGGTATCTATGGTAATAGGATTATTACCTATGATGTCAAATTTTAGCTCAAAACTAAAAAAAGTTTCAGTTTTTTTATATTCTCAAAGAATCTATGATTTTATTTATAGTTTCAGAGTTAGTTCAGTTGATATATCGTTGAAAGACATCATTATATTCGGATGCAATTTTGTTATTTTCGCATTGTTATTTGTAATCGTTTATCGTAAAAAAGGTTTGGCATTGGAAAAATAAGGTTGAGGCTATGTTCAATAAAGACAGTTATGTAATATATGAAATCAATGGTGGATATGTATTACTCTATAATAAATATACAAAAAGAATAACGAAATTAACGAAAGAACAATATCAATTATTGTTGCGGTATAGTGACGGGATAATTACACCTGACAGTGCAACAATACATTCTTGGAATTCATGCGGATTATTGTTAGAGCAGCCTCAAAATGAACGGAATCCAGGAATAAAGAGCTTTTACGAGCTTGATAAAAAACTTCATTCAAACTTTTTTTTCAAAACATTGGAGTTTATCCTTTCCTTTTTTGCGTTTCCATTATGGTTCACTATGTTTATCCTGAACTATGATAACATATTTTCTTTTATTTGTAATCTTCAATTGAAAGATGTAGTATATATTCCTTTTGTTTTTATGTTGTTTATTCTTGGATTATTACTACATGAATTTTCACATATGATTGTAGCGATTAACAATGGAGCGTATGTTCCGGAATTAGTGATTGGTGTAAAGTATTATGTAGTATTTTATGGATACACTAGAATTATCGGTATGGAGAGTATCAACAAAAGGAATAGAATAAAGATATATTATGCTGGAATCGCAATGAATTTTCTATGTTCAGCATTTTCGCTGATATTATATTCATTTCTTCTTTCCAATCTTTATATGGTTGCTGCACTGATTTTTATGTTTCAAGCTTTTGCAAATTTATCTATATTTAACAATGGCGATGGCTATGATATGATTTTTAGCATATTTGATCATATCGGACTACCGAATAAATTCGGTTTCAAATTTCTTCGTGAAAACATAACAACTAAGCGATGGGTTGTAACATTTCCAATGATGAATATGTTTGGCACGATTATATTGCCTATTATGTTGATTATCCTTCGACTTATTAATTATAGCGAAAACCTCATTTCATCAAATGTATATTATGTATGTGTGGTGTCACTAGTTGTTCTATGTTTTATTATTTCTTTTTTTAAGGTCAAGCAAGAAATGTTATTAGTGATGATATCAATAGAAAGCATGTTACTAACCTTTTTGACATTAGCGATTTCTGTTGACAAGATATTACTTCATACTCCAGTATTAGTCTTGGCGATATTTTTCATTCCTGTTATTGAAAGTGTTTTTCATCTTATATTGTCGGTATGTAGCAGTATAATATGGAGCTTTGCTTTAAAAACGAGAAATTTGTAAAAGGGTTAAATCATTCGGGAAATGTTTATTTTCCTTAAAGACCGATTCATATATGTCCATATTATAAACAGTCTTCTTTGCAATCATTGAAGGACTTTTCTTGTACTACGGCGAAGTAAACCGCAGTCATGGATGCTTGCTGATTGGAACGCATTGATGAACAATAGTATTGGAGAAGAAGGCGAAAAAAATTTAAGAAACAAACTGGATTGGAGCATCTTCGATCGAGAGCCATGGATATTCGATCGTAAAAGTGGAACTCAAATCTTACTGCACGCAATCGGCAAAGCCGGGAAAGATAAGAGTTGCTAAACCGTTTGGAGCTTGTCAATAGGAAAACTCCACAACAACTTGACACGACCTATTCAACCTGATTAAATTACAAAATATGGAAGTGGTGATATAATAAGAAAAAATGATAAATTTAAAGTTGTGGGGTGGTAGCATGAAAAGAATAAACAAGATTGGTTTGTTATCCTTATTTATACTGATTATTTCATTTATCGTCATCAGATACGCATTACTTGAAATGCACGGAATGAAACAAATGCCTGTTATGCTGCTTTTCCCTATTCTTTTAGCAATGATTGTTTTTTGCTTTGCGAAAGTGAAAATAATACCATTTGTACTTGCTATTTCATATCCAATCGGATTTGCATTAGGAACTATGTTTCAAACATATAGTGTTGATGCCGGTGGTGGAGCAACAAATAATATGTGGATAATATGGACAAGCGTCGTCATTGTAATGATAGTTCTTTCCTTTATAGCAGAATTGATAAATAGAAAGAAGGCAAAAAACTAGAATACAAATCCCGGTGAAGTAAAACAATTAAATAAAATCACTGAAAGGAAGTAAAAGCAAATCGCCGATGCTTCTTTTTTTTTAAAAACAAGGAAGAAAAAATTTTTGTATATAATTAAAAATCGTCTTTGGAGTTGAAACTTGATATTGAAAAATTGATTTCAAATAGAAATTTTAGCTATCCGCAGTTGTTCGGAATTTCCGAACAACCGCGGATAAATTTTAATAAAGGATTTGTTTGTTATTTTTTGAAAATCTGCTTGTTAGAATTTAGTTATATGATATACTATAAAAGGTAGAGTTTTTACATTTTCTGAAAAAGATGTAAATCGAAAAAATGAGCTTTAATATTGTTGGATTTTGGGGTGTTCCAAGAATTAAAAGCTAAAATTTACATTCATAATTGAGTCAAAGATTTTGAAAGCAAAAGAGAATTATTATAAAAAGTAGCAAGAATAGACTCTGATTTTTCAAAAGAGATTATAACCGTGTGCAATTTGAGGCGGACACAAGAAGTCCAGCTGAAATGTAAATACAAAAAGAGCCAACGATCACAAAAAATTAAGAAATGGTGGGAGAGGGGAAAATGGAAGTAAAAACATTTGACAATATAACGGATATCGTTCGAGACGATATGGTCAACACAATCAAAAAAGGGAGCAAGGTATCGATAGCTGCTGCCTGTTTTTCAATGTACGCATATAAAGAATTAAAAAATCAGTTGGAAAATGTTGAAGAATTCCGTTTCATTTTTACCTCACCGACTTTCGTGACCGAAAAAATGGAAAAGCAAAAACGCGAATTCTATATTCCCAGACTAAATCGAGAGAGCAGCCTATACGGTACGGAATTTGAGATAAAACTTCGCAATGAGATGACACAAAAAGCCATCGCAAAAGAATGTGCGGATTGGATAAAGAGAAAAACAAAGTTCAAATCCAATTCTACCGCAGCAAACATGCAAGGATTTGCAACAGTGATTGGAGAAACCGAACAAGTGTCTTACTCCCCGTTAAATAATTTTACTACGACAGATCTCGGTTGCCAAAAGGGAAATGACTTCTTTAATGTGGTTACTCGTCTGGAAAATCCACATTCAGAAAAATTCATAAAAATATTTGAAGCATTGTGGAGCGATAAAGAAAAGCTTCAAGATGTTACGGATATGGTGATTGAGAATATTACAGCGGCATATAATGAAAATTCGCCGGAATTTATTTATTTTATGACACTCTATCATGTATTCAGCGAATTTCTTGACGATATTTCGGAAGACGAATTACCGAATGAAGCAACGGGTTTCAAACAAAGTAAAATTTGGAACATGCTCTACGACTTTCAGCGAGATGCAGTTCTTGCCATTATAAACAAACTGGAGCGCTATAACGGATGCATTCTTGCGGACAGTGTGGGTCTTGGAAAAACCTTTACGGCACTTGCTGTCGTAAAATACTATGAGAACAGAAACAAAAGCGTTTTGGTACTTTGTCCCAAAAAACTGGCGGACAACTGGAATACTTACAAAGATAATTACATCAACAATCCGATAGCATCCGACAGGCTAAATTATGATGTTTTATTTCATACGGATTTGTCAAGAAGTCGGGGAGAATCAAACGGTTTGGATTTGGAGCGCTTAAATTGGGGAAACTATGACCTTGTCGTAATTGATGAATCGCACAATTTCCGTAATGGTGGAGAACTTTCCGGCGACGAGCAAAAAGAAAATCGATATCTCCGATTGATGAACAAAGTCATCCGCTCCGGAGTAAAAACAAAAGTATTGATGCTATCCGCGACACCGGTAAACAACAAATTTATTGATTTGAAAAACCAATTGGCGATTGCTTATGAAGGCGACTCGAAACAAATCAACAAAAAATTGGATACAGGAAAAACGATTGATGAAATTTTTAGACATGCCCAAAAATCATTTAATACATGGAGCAAGCTCGAAGCGAATCACAGAACGACGGACGCTTTGCTTAAAACTTTGGACTATGATTTCTTTGAACTTCTGGACAGTGTGACAATCGCACGCTCCAGAAAACATATTGAGAAATACTACGACACCGCTGAAATAGGAAAATTTCCGGAGCGAAAGAAACCCATATCGCTTCGACCCAAACTGACCGACCTTCCTTCGGCGATAAATTACAATGAGATTTATGAGCATCTGATGCAACTGTCATTGTGCATTTACAAACCTTCCGACTATATTTTTGAAAGCAAATTGCAAAAATACATCGATCTTAACCACAACAAAGAGCACAATCTCACACAGAAAGGACGAGAAGAAGGAATCCGAAGACTGATGAGCATCAATCTGCTCAAACGATTGGAGAGCTCCGTCCATTCCTTCCAACTGACCTTGCATAGAATCAAAGAAAATATTGATAAAACGATTGAAGCGATTGAGCGCTATGAAAAATACGGATACAATTCTCTCGACATGCAGGAAGAATCCGATGCGGAATTTGACATGGATGATGCCAATACGGAATATTTTACAGCGGGGAAAAAAGTAAGAATCGACTTTGCCGATATGGATTACAAATCGTGGCGAGTTGAGCTCAAAAAGGACGCCGAAATATTAGAATTGTTGACACTCATGGTTGAGGATATTACACCGGAGCATGATGTGAAGCTGCAAGAACTTTACCATCTGCTATCCGAAAAGATTGAAAATCCAATCAACGAGGGTAACAAAAAAGTTCTTATCTTTTCGGCATACTCCGATACCGCCGAATATTTGTATAAACATATAAGCGAATATATCAAACAAAAGTATGATTTGAATACGGCGCTCATAACAGGAACTACCGATGGCAAAACGACCATCAAAGGATTTCAAGTTACTCTGAATAATGTACTGACTTGTTTTTCGCCATTATCCAAAGGGAAAGATGTGCTGATGCCCGATAGCAAAGCGGAGCTTGATGTGCTGATTGCAACCGACTGTATTTCCGAAGGTCAGAATCTTCAAGATTGCGACTACCTAATAAATTACGACATCCATTGGAATCCCGTTCGAATCATTCAGCGTTTCGGGCGAATTGATCGAATCGGAAGCAGAAACGAATATATCCAATTGGTAAATTTTTGGCCGGATTTGAACTTGGATGAATATATCAATCTGAAAAGTCGCGTCGAAACAAGAATGAAAATCTCCATCATGACATCAACCGGAGACGATGACCTTATCAATTCAGATGAAAAAGGCGAACTTGAATATCGAAAACAACAACTCAAACGCTTGCAGGAAGAAGTAGTGGATATTGAGGATATGTCATCGGGAATTTCCATTATGGACCTTGGCCTAAATGAGTTCCGATTGGATTTGCTCGAATATATGAAAACCAATGGAGATATGGACAAAAAACCAAAAGGAATGCATGCGGTCGTCGAAGCGACACAAGAACTTCCGGAAGGTGTGGTATTTGTGTTGAAAAATATAAACTCGAATATCAATATCGACAATCAAAACAGAATCCATCCATTTTATTTAGTATATATCGCAAAAGACGGCCAAATTATTTGTGACTATCTTCGTCCCAAGGAGATGCTCGACAACATACGCCTTCTTTGTCGTGGGTATAAAGAACCAATCCAAAATTTATGTCATAAATTCAATGAAGAAACGAATGACGGAAAAAATATGGATGAGATGTCCGACCTTCTGAGCGAGGCAATCAGCTCCATTATCGATTGCAAAGAAGAAAGTGATATTGACAGCCTCTTTTCTGTCGGTGGAACTTCCGCGCTGAAGTCCGCCATATCCGGTTTGGATGATTTTGAACTGGTTTGCTTTTTGGTGGTTAAGTCAAATGGAGAAAAACAATGATAGGATTACCGAAGACTACAGAATTTAACAAAAAAATTCCAAAACAGAAGTTCTATGATAATATGGAAAACAGCACATCCATAAAGAAAATTTTTGTGGAGCAGGTCAAGCGCATCGATTGGAAAAATAAAATTGCACCGGAAACAACGACACTTGCAGCCGGCAATAATGTGCAGGAAATTGAAGTGTTTGAAATTCAATTGAATCAGCCGAGCTTTGATGAAAATTTGCTTAGACAAATTGATGAAATAATTCCATACCACATTCTTTTTTTGATGGAATATCAGGGGCGTTATCAGGTTTGGGTAGGTTATAAAGACAGTGCCAATTTTGGGAAAAAATCCTTTCAGATAAAAAGCTACTATCATACCAAGTGGTTTGACGAAAACGACTCGCCTTTAAGGATGGAAGGTCTGAATATAGATGTGGTATATGAGAATTTTGTTCGGCAAATTGCCGGCGATAAGCTCATCCAATCGGATCCCGAAGAAAGTCTCAAAGAATCCGTCGATAAAGAAGAACGAAGAAAAGCGCTTCAAAAGAAAATAACCGCACTCCAATCCAAAATCCGCAAAGAAAAACAACTCAACAAACAGATGGAAATGAATAACGAACTCAAAAGATTGAAAAGAGAACTGGAAGGAATATAATGAATAAGGATATAGTTCCCGGTCATTATAAGACGGAAAGGATAGAGAATGACAAAGGTAAAAAAGAGGTCATTGAAGCAAAAAAGAATTCTCGGAATAATGATACGGATAAAGCCTATGAAGAAAACACAGGGGAGATTGTAATCTATCAGGACAAAGAGGGAAAATCAAAGATAGATGTTCGTTTTGTTGATGAGACTGTATGGCTGACACAGAGTCAATTGTGCGAACTATACCAGACGAGTAAATCCAATATTAGCGAACATATCAAAAATATCTTTGCCGAAGAAGAATTGGAAGAGGTTTCAGTTGTTCGGAAATTCCGAACAACTGCCACCGACTCGAATTCGAGGGGTATTTGAACGAATCTGGAAGCAATGTTTTACACCAAGGCAAACATCTATTGTCATTCCGATTGGTGTGAACAAACAGATAAAAATGAATAATGAACTTAAGAAATTGAGAAGAGAATTGGAGGGGATATAATGAATAAGTTGACAGTGACAATGGATAATTGTTATGGAATAAGTAGAATGAACCATGAATTTGATTTTTCTAACAGTAATGTAATAACTATATATGCACGAAATGGACTTATGAAGACATCTTTTACAAAAACTTTTTGTAAAATAAGTGAAAATAAAGCAGATGAAGTTAGGGATGAAATTTTTGATATTGATGGAGCAGTAAAGGTTGAATATGATGGAAAGCCAATAGAATCGGAGAAAGTTTTTATAATCAAGTCTTTTGAAAGCTCATATGAAGCCAATGTGACACCATTACTTATAAATTCAAAAATAAAAGAGCTTCTAGTGAATGTCTTGGAATCTAGAGATAAATTATTTAAAGCGTTAGAAAAGTACTCGGGATTAAAGATTAAAAAAGTTTCAGCTGGGAAAACTTTATATGAACTAGAAACTCAAGTCATTAAAGATTTTGGTTTTGTTGAAAATAGCTTCCTTCTTAATGCTCTAAAACTTTGTGATATGCGCCCTGACAAAAAATTTGAAAATATTTCTTATTCTGCGCTATTTGATGACAGTGTACTTAGGAAAATTGATTCAAAAGAATTCCAAGAAAAAATTGTAGAATTTGTTAAAAGAAGCGAAGAGATTTATGATTCATATGGATTTCTGCAAAAAGGCAAATTAACACTTCCTAAGTTGAAAGATATTCGTAAATCTCTTGAAAAAGGAAAATTCTTTGTTAAAGGGAATGGCATAGTGCTTTCTGGTGCAGAAAAGATGACAGATATTCAATCTTTAAATGAGAAGATTGAAGAAATTGATAAGCAGCTCAAGGCTGTACCACAATTTCAATTTATAGAAAAAATGCTAAGTGATGCAAAAGGAACAGTGCTTAAAGATATTATTGAGACTACTCCGGAGTTAATAGAATTTCTTGCTTCTAAAAAACTACCAGAGTTGAGAAAGAATCTTTGGCTTTCTTACTTGCAAGATAATAATGAATTGCTATCTGATTTATGTAAAAAATATAAAGAACTTTCTAAGGAGATAGATGAAGTGTCACTAGACGATACTCCATGGAAGAATGCTTTGGAAATATTTAAGAAACGATTTGATGTACCTTATCAAATGGAGATAAAGAATCTAAGGGGTGCTGTTATTGGTGAAAGTATACCAAGAGTGGAATTCTCTTTTGAAAAGGCTGGGAGAAAAGTCACATTATCGCGTAGTAGATTAGATGAAATAGATATTTTGAGTCAAGGAGAAAAAAGAGCCTTATATCTTCTAAATATTATTTTTGAGATTGAGGAAATTAAACAAAATGGGGAAGAAGTACTTTTCATAATTGATGATATAGCTGATTCATTTGATTATAAAAACAAGTATGCTATTATAGAATATCTTTACGAACTCGCTGGAAATAAAGATTTCAATATGATAATACTGTCTCACAACTTTGATTTCTATAGAACGGTGTCAAGTCGATTAGGATTACCTCGTGATTGTAGATTATTTGCGGATAATACAAACGAAGAAATAACTCTTATTCCAGAATATTATCAAAATCAACCATTCATCAAATGGAAGGAACATCTAACGAAGAAAAATGTAATTGCTCTTGTTCCTTTTGTACGAAATCTTGTTGAATATGGACGCGATTATAAAGTAAATGGGAGTATGACGGATTATCTATTTCTGACATCACTGTTGCATAAGAAAGCAGAAACACATAATAGGCGTTTTTCGGAGCTTTTAGATATTTATAAAGTATATTTGGGGATTGATGAATTTCAGGAGTCTGTTGTTCTTGCAGACAGTATTATTGAATGCTTGTACTCTATTTGCGATAGATTGACAGCAAGCGATACTCAGCTTGAAGATAAGATATTACTTGCTATGGCGATAAGACATAAAGCAGAAGAGTTCATGATAAAAGAAATTGAGTTCTGTCCAACACTATTAACTTGGAGAGAAAATCGAAAGAAACAACACGAGGATTCTGGTGTAAAATTTTTGGAGTACGCATTAAATAAATCCAATCAAACAAGGGAGCTTTTAAATGGATACAGACAATTTGGCGATGCTAGTAAGATAAAAATTATAGAAGAGGTGAATATAATGACTCCGGAAAACATTCACTTGAACTCTTTTATGTATGAACCGTTACTTGATATGGATATTGTGGAGCTATTGTCACTTTACCAAGATGTAAAAACACTTTAGGAGGGTTAAATGGATAAAATGAAAATGGAGACGGATGATATAGCGGCTCGAAATGTGGAGCGTATCGGGGAGCTATTCCCGAATTGTATTACGGAAATGTTGGACGAGGAAAAGAGTACACCCGAGAACAAGGTATATAAAAAGGCAATCAATTTTGAATTGCTCAAGCAGATGCTTTCGGGTGATGTGATTGACGGTGATGAGGCGTATGAGTTTACATGGGTTGGGAAAAAGGCAGCCATCGTCGAGGCGAACAAGCCAATCCGTAAGACACTTCGACCTTGCAAAGAAGAAAGTGTGAATTGGGATACGACGGAAAATCTCTATATCGAGGGAGATAATTTGGAAGTGCTCAAACTTTTGCAGGAAAGTTATCTTGGAAAAGTGAAGATGATTTATATCGACCCGCCATACAATACGGGGAATGATTTTATCTATCGAGATGATTTCAAAATGAGCAGTGAAGAATACGATGATGAATCGGGAGCGTTGGATGAACAAGGCAATCGTCTTTTCAAAAACACTGACAGCAATGGACGATTTCATTCCGATTGGTGCTCCATGATTTATTCAAGATTGATGTTGGCTAGAAATTTACTCTCGGATGATGGAGTTATTTTTATTTCGATTGACGATAATGAAGTGGACAACCTTAGGAAAGTGTGTGATGAAATATTTGGACAAGAAAACTTCATAGCTCATATAATTCATAAGAATAATTCAATAAAAAACCAGAGTAAATATATAAGCATATCTACAGAATACATTTTAGTTTACAGCAGAAATCTATTTGGATTATCCAAATCACAGCCTATCTGGAGAGCCAACAAAAAAGGTGCATCAGATATAATTAATATGTTCAATAAGTTGAAGGAAGAAGGTTTATCGACAGAAGAAATTAGGGATAATATTATTGATATGTATAGTCGTCCTAAATATTCACATTTGAGTAGATGGAATAAAGTCGATGAAAAAGGCGTTTTTATGGACTCCGATTTATCTAGAAGTAATGGTCCAAAAAATTATACAATAATTAATCCTAATACCAATAAAGAGTGTTTGATTCCCAATAGAGGATGGGGGAAAAGCAAAGAGGAATTAGTCAGACTTCAGGAAAAAAATTTGATTTGGTATGGAAATGACTTAACCCCTCCTAGAATGAAATCGTATCTTTCGGAAGAAAGTGAGAGTGTATTTGATAATTTTATTTTTGCAGATTCATCTATTGATAAAAAAAATATAGACATTATGTTTGGTATGCAAGTTTTTGAGTTTCCTAAATCACTGATAATGTTAAAACAGTTGTTTGCTTTGTGTACAAATAAGAATAATATCATCCTTGACTTTTTTTCAGGCAGCGCAACTACCGCGCATGCCGTTATGCAGTTAAATGCAGAAGATGGTGGCAATCGTAAATTTATTATGGTGCAGTTGCCGGAGCAGACCGATGAAAAATCCGAAGCCTACAAAGCGGGATATAAAAATATTTGTGAAATCGGCAAAGAGCGTATTCGTCGCGCAGGCAAAAAAATACTGGAAGAGAACAAGGACAAAGAAGGAATTGAAAAATTGGACATCGGATTTCGAGTGCTCAAACTCGACGATAGCAATATGAAGGATGTGTTTTACAGTCCGAACGAGTATTCGCAGGATTTGTTAACCGCATTGGAATCCAATGTCAAATCCGACCGCGGAGATTTGGATTTGTTGTTCGGCTGTTTGCTCGAATGGGGCCTTCCGCTTTCCTTACCGTACCACTCCGAACCAATCGGTGAATGCACGATTCACAATTACAATGATGGAGATTTGATGGCTTGTTTTGATGAAAAGATTTCGGAAGAAGTTATCCAAGCGATGGCAAAAAGACAGCCGCTTCGTGCGGTATTCCGCGACGGCAGTTTTACCGACAGTCCATCGAAAATCAATGTCAAAGAAATTTTTAAATCCTTATCACCGGATACGAGAGTGAAAGTATTATAGGTAACAACAAAAAATTTGAACGGAGAAGATGAACTGATTATAAAGTTTTTGTTTCATCTTCACCGCAAGGCTTATGATTTTAAATCGATTCTTTGAAAGGCATCATAGTAGATGACCACATTTGATAAAAAGGATAATAGAATGAGATTACAATTTAAACATCAGAAATTCCAATTTGATGCGGCAAAAGCGGTTGTGGATGTGTTTGCCGGTCAGCCTTATCTTACACCGACCTATATGATGGACAAAGGGATGGGACCGCAGCAGCAGAGCGTGACAATCGAGAAAGATTTTACCGGTTGGAGCAATCAAAAAATTGTGCCGGAGCTTTCGGATAGAATTATTTTAGAACAGGTGCAAAAAATACAGCGAAACAATCAGATTGAGCCGTCAAAAAGTTTGGAAGGAAAATATAATTTGACGGTTGAGATGGAAACGGGCGTCGGAAAAACTTATACCTATATCAAAACGATGTATGAGCTGAATCGTGCTTACGGTTGGAGCAAGTTTATCGTTGTTGTGCCGAGCGTTGCAATTCGAGAAGGTGTTTACAAAACTTTTGAGATCACTCAAGAGCATTTTGCCGAAGAATACGGAAAGAAAATACGATTTTTTATTTATAATTCAAAACAACTGACGGAGATTGACAATTTCGCTTCGGACAGTTCGATCAATGTGATGATTATCAATTCGCAGGCTTTCAACGCGCGGGGGAAAGATGCGAGACGCATTCACATGAAGTTGGATGAATTTCGCTCCCGGCGTCCGATTGATATTATTGCAAAGACCAATCCGATTCTTATTATCGATGAGCCGCAATCGGTAGAGGGAAAGCAGACCAAAGAGAATTTAAAACAATTTAATCCCTTGTTGACGCTTCGTTATTCGGCAACGCATAAAAAAGACAGTATCTATAATATGGTATATCGCTTGGATGCCATGGAAGCGTACAACAAAAGACTTGTGAAGAAAATCTCGGTCAAGGGAATCAGTCAGTCGGGAAGTACGGCGACTGAAAGCTATGTCTATTTGGAGAGTATCAATCTCTCGAAGTCGGCGCCGACAGCGACAATTCAATTTGATTGCAAAGGTGCGAGCGGGGTTCGTAAGATTACTCGAACGGTAAAAGAAGGCTATAATCTTTATGACCATTCCGGTAATCTGGAACAATATAAGGACAGATTTGTCGTAACGAGGATTGACGGTCGCGATAATTCGGTGGAATTTATTAACGGTATCAAAATTTTTGCCGGAGAAGTAATCGGGGAAGTGAATGAGGAACAATTGCGCCGTATTCAGATTCGGGAAACAATTCTTTCGCATATTCAGCGCGAGCGAGAGTTGTTTTACAAAGGGATTAAGGTGTTGTCTTTATTCTTTATCGATGAAGTGGCAAAGTATAAGCGGTACGATGATGCGAATCAACCGATGAATGGAATCTATGCGGAGATTTTTGAAGAGGAATACAATGACATCATCAGCAATCTTCAGATGGGAATCGACAAAGAGTATCTGGAGTATCTGGGGAAGATTTCGGCAGAGAAAACTCATTCGGGGTATTTTTCGATTGATAAAAAAGGAAAGATGGTTGACCCGAAGGTCAGTGGTAAAGAGACGACGACGGATGATGAAGATGCGTACAATCTAATTATGAAGAACAAGGAGCTTTTGCTGGAGCGAAATCCGCAAAAGTCGCCGGTGCGCTTTATTTTTTCTCATTCCGCGTTGCGTGAGGGATGGGACAATCCGAATGTATTTCAAATTTGCACATTGAAACAAAGCTCCAGCGAGATGAGAAAGCGTCAGGAAGTCGGTCGCGGACTTCGTCTTTGCGTCAATCAACATGGAGAGCGGATGGATACCAATGTGCTCGGAGATAATGTTCATCATGTAAATGTGCTGACGGTTATCGCCAGTGAAAGCTATGACAGTTTTGCCAAAGGCCTTCAAAGTGAAATTGCTGAAGCAATTGGTGACAGACCGCGTTCGATTACGCCGGAATTGTTTATGGGAAAATCTGTTGTAGATTCAAAAGGAAATAGCGATGTAATTACAGATGATGTTGCTAGAGAAATATATGTGTGCTTGCGTACGGAAGGGTATGTCGATAAGCAAGGTTCGCTTACTGATAAATACTACGAAGATAAGGCAAACGGAGAAATAAAACTGGCGGAAGAAGTAGCGGATTGCGCTGCATCGATTATTGAGATTATCAATTCGATTTATGATTCTCGTGCAATGCAGATTGGTAATGCTCGCGAGGATAATGTTACGCTTGCTGTTGATGAAGATAAATTGGCGATGCCGGAATTTAAGGCGCTGTGGTCAAAAATAAATTCAAAATCCATATATATTGTTGATTTTGATACGGACGAGCTGATTCGAAAAGCCATCGTTTCACTCGATCGAAAACTTCGTGTTTCCAGAATCTATTATAATGTAGAAACAGGAACGATGGAGCAAATCAAGTCCAAGGATGAATTGGTAAGCGGCTCCGCTTTTGTCAAGGAAAAATCTACAACTTTTGAGAACAAAATTGCTCCAAGTTCTCGCGTAAAATATGATTTGATTGGAAAGTTGGTGGAAGAAACCGGTCTTACGAGAAAGGCTATCATTCAAATTCTTCAGGGAATCAAGCCGGAGGTGTTTGAGCAGTTTAAGGAAAATCCGGAAGAATTTATTTTGAAATCCGCGTCGCTTATCAATGATGAAAAGGCAACCGCAATTATTGAGCATATCACTTATGATGTGATTGATGAGAAGTATGGAACGGAAGTGTTTACCGACCCGACAATCAAAGGGCGGCTCGGTGTGAATGCGATGAAAGCGTCGCGTCATCTGTACGACCACATCATTTATGATTCGTCCAATGAAATGAAATTTGCGACGGAGCTGGATACGAACCAAGATGTTGCGGTGTATGTAAAGTTGCCGGACGGATTTTATATCTCCACTCCGGTCGGTCGTTACAATCCGGACTGGGCAATTGCATTTTACGAGGGAACGGTCAAGCATATTTATTTCGTTGCCGAAACCAAAGGCTCGATGGATTCCATGCAGCTTCGTTTGATTGAGCAGTCCAAGATTCATTGCGCCCGTGAACACTTCAAAGCCATCAGCAATGGCAATGTGAAATATGAAGTGGTGGATAGCTATAAGTCATTGCTGGATTTGGTGAGAGGATAAAGGGGTATAATCTTGAAAAAGAGAGGTTGTTTATGGGAAAGATTTTAGGAATACGAATCAAAAATTATGGTTCTTTAAAAGATATTCAGATGGGAAGTCTATTATCAGATAAGAAGGCTTCGGAATTGAGCAATATCAATGCTATAATTGGCCAAAGCGGTTCGGGAAAAAGCACTCTGGCGGATGTGTTCGGTTTTTTGGCGGACAGTCTTGATCGGGGTGTGGAGGAGGCTTGCGACCTTGCGGGAAGAGGCGGCTTTGAAAAAATTGTGTCACAGGGTACGAATGGACCAATTGAATTTGAAATTTACTATAAAGAAACAGCAAATGAGTCTCCCATTACCTACGAATTGTCAATAGGTCTTGACAAAAGTGGTCGCCCGATTGTAGAAAAAGAAAGACTTAGACAAAGGAGAGCAAATGAGCGATATGGTCGTCCAATGTCTTTTTTGGCTCTTGAGCGTGGAAGCGGATATGCTTTTAAAGGAGCAAACAGTGGTTTTGATGATAAAGACAATAAGGAGTATGGAGAAAAAGTGTCGGTTGAGTTAGCAGATCCGAGACAGTTGGGTATTGTTACATTGGGTGAACTCAATGAGCATCCGCGAATCGTCAAGTTCAAAAATTTTCTCAAGAACTGGTATTTATGTTATTTCAGTCCCGCTTCCGCGCGTGAAATACCGAATGCCGGCCCACAGAAATATCTGAACCGATTAGGAAATAATATCAATAATGTAGCTCAGTATTTTTATCGAGAGGATTCCAAGAGCTTTGAAAAAATCCTCAAAAGCATCCAGACGAAGATTCCGGGAATAGCACAAATTAAACCGATAACATTACAAAATGGTCAGTTGGTACTGGAATTTTTGGAAAAGGGATTTACGAAACCTTTTTATTCGCAAAAAATGTCGGATGGAACATTGAAGTTGTTTGCTTATTATTTGTTGCTACATGAAAAAGATCCCAGACCGTTGATATTTATTGAAGAACCGGAGAACGGTCTTTATCACAAATATTTAGCGGACTTGGCTGTTCAGATGAAAGAAAGCATCCGCGGTGTTTATTCGAAGCAATTGTTTGTAACTACGCACAGTCCTTTTTTTGTTAATGCATTGACTCCGGATGAAGTGTGGGTTTTGAAAAAACAAGAGAACGGATTTTCTACTATAAAGAGAGCTTCCGACTATGATTTTGTTAAAGAGCTTTGTGAGTCGGAAATCGAGCTCGGTGATTTGTGGTATAGTAATTACTTCGGATAATGGGGGTAGATGATGGAGTATCAATATTTTGCATTTCTCATAGAGGATGAATCGGGAAAAATTTTAGTAGATGAAATAATGCAGAAATACAAAGAGGATAAAGAAGATATTCATTATGAGATAAAGAGTTTTAAAGGAATTGGGACATTATCAAAGAATAAGTCTGTGAAATCCGATATTAAAACAGGAAAATTACTGAATGATCTGCCTAATTTTCTGCGTGGATTTGATAAAAAATTAAAGGACGCTCCTTATAAAAAAGCAATCTTTGTTATTCTGGACAGTGATAATAAGGATTGTGTTTCTCTCAAAAATGATTTGTTGGAAATGTACCGAAAGCTGGAGCTTTCAATACCGGTCTTTTTCTGCATTGCGATAGAAGAAATGGAAGCGTGGCTTCTTGGCGATCAACTGGCATTGACAAGTGCATATCCGAATGCCAAAACATCTCTTTTAAACAAATATAAGCCGGACAGTATTGTAGGAACTTGGGAGCGTTTGGCGGATGTTGTTTCTCCTAAGGGAGCCAAACAATTTGATAAAAAATCGTATTATGAAGTTGGAAAATTTAAATGTGAATGTGCTCATAACATTGGCAGGCACTTGGATATTAAGAATAATAAATCACCGAGCTTCAACTATTTTATCCGAAAACTGAATGAATTTTATTATTCTTAGAGAGCCACTTGGAGAACTACACTTTTCCTACAAAGGGCAAATAAATGTAAAGTAAGAAATTTGAGATTAAAGTTGTGGAATTTATTTCGAGTCGGCTGTTTTATGTAGGGCGACTGCTTGCACTGATTCCATATTTGGGGGATTCATATTGATTCCGTTGTTCCTTATGTTGTTTTGAGGAAATGGATTTTATAGTGCATATCAAAAAGCGTGCCGAGTGGGCACGCTTTTTGGGTTGGAAATTTTATAGTTTTTTGATTGTTTCATGGTGTTTGAGTTGCACTTTCGATTCCAGTGACAGTCTCTTGCATATTGTCCGCTTGAGCTCCGTTTTCGTTCTCCGTTTTGTTTTCTGCCGGAGATTGTTTCTTTGCGGTAGCATCACCTTCGGTTTGCGTTGATGCTTGATTTTGCTTTTGGGTTGCAAAATATTGTTTCTATTGCTCTGTACCAAGAAACAGGGAGTAAAGTTCATCGACTAAAGGTTCGTGGTTAGGGGCTTTGAGATTTGAGCTAATCCTAGTATCTCCATCTTTACTTTGATACTTTACATTTAGGCGTTTCATCGCGTATGTTGGGGTGTGAGTGTCATCTGAATCTGAAATAAAGATTGCGGTCAATTGACCTGACAAATCAAACTCTGCTCCCCAAATGTTATAAATGTGCCCATGAGGGCTGCCTGTGCCTACATATGAAATTGCTAAAGCTCTTCCATCCATCATCCATTCTTTAATCATTTTATGGAGACGGCTATACTTTCTTGCATAAGTTTTATCGGTAAGTCGAGTATCTTCAAAAACTGGGTAAAAGAAACCGCGGAAAAATTTCTCAAGCTTTCCTCACATGATTCCGCTTTTGACAACGACAGCTAATTCACCTTTCGCTCAATTCGGAATGGAGCCGTTATCCTTAAATTCTTTCAAATTACTTGGACTTACATCGTATTTCTCGGACAAACGGTTGGCTCTCGAGATCATTACCGCCGACTCGATTCGCCTCACCGGTTGATTTGGACGAAAAGTACCGTCTTCATAGCCGCCGATATAACCATGTTTGAGCGTGACGGCAAGTTCTTTGGCGAAGCAATCATTTGATTTCGCATCTGAAAAATGAAGTTCTCCGTCACCGCTCAGTCCAAGAATTTTATTGAGAGCGGCAACAAATAATAAAGTATTGACATCGCTCTGCTTTTTTGTATTACCATTTCGTATTCTCTTTGTTACAAATTGATGTTAATGTAGGAAGTATCAATTCTTTGCGGATGTAATTGTTACAAAAAATTGACAGAAGGCGGGGAGCTATTGACGAAGGGAGAATTTTTGGATAATATTTAAGCAACGGATGCGATGTAGGTGCTTTATGAATGAAATCCATTCGAAAAATTTTTGTTCAAAAGTAATGGAAGTGTTTGTGTAATTCTCGTTGAAAATGGATTTGTTATGGAATTTATTGAAAGCGGATTTGTACGGAAAATGAAGGAGGCAATGATGAAAAGTAATTACATAGAGCGGAAAGGACATTTTTTCGGCAGAAAGAGATTTTATCAGCTCTTAACATTGCTGTTTGTGATAGCAATGAGTATCTGTCTGTCATCGTGTAACGGCAAAGAGGCAATGGAGACCTCGGACTATGTATTTTATCTCGAAAACAATGAAATTCAATATGCCGATTTAGAGAATATGGATGCCATTGAGTCCAAACAGTTGACTGAAAAATTGTTGGAAAGTAAAGATGGAGACATTTATGCTGTCAGCGATATTATCCATTTGATTCTTAGAAATCAAGCGGTTCTTTTTCCGGATCACTCCAACGAGCAAGAGACGCGATTGTACTACAAATTTTTGAATAAAGAGAATGAAAAACCGCAATTTATTGACAAAAATATAAAAAATTATCTGCTCAGCGAGGACAAAGAGAATTTGCTTTATGTGCAGGGGGATAATGTCAGTCTGTATCAATGGAATTTTGATTTGAAAAAGAAAGAAAAGCTTACGGAATATGTTGACGAATATCATTTTTCCAAAGACGGTAAGAAAATTTGTTTTTTGGATGAGCATGCTGATTTGTATGTAAAATCCGAAAACAAAGAACCACAAAAGTTGGCTGAAAACATTATTTACATTTATTATTTCAACGAAGACTTTACCAAGTTCTTGTATAGAAAAGACGAGGATATGTATCTTTATCAAGCGGGTAAAGAAGAAAAGCTTGCGGAAGGCGTTGTGCCGCTCGGATTTTTTGAAAATGGCGAGGGTTACTATCTGACCGACCAAAAAATGATTTCGTGGGAAGAATTGATTGAAGACGATGTGGCGAGCGATTCGCCGAAAAAAGAATATGTAAAAGCGCTTTTTGAAGAAGGTGTCTATGAGTACGGCTGGACGCTCAACACTTTATGGTATTTCGACGGGGAAAAGTCGCACAAGCTTTCCGAACGATATCTTTGGTATTTGCAGAGCATCATGCCGGATGTGGCGATGTCCAGTTGGTTGATGCAAGACAGGACACAATTGTTTTATAGAGAATATGATGCAAAAGCATTTGAAAAAATAAAACTTTCCGAGCTCAAAGAAGAAAATGAAGTCGATGGAAAAATTTTCGACGAATTTCAAAAGAGCGCTCCGTTTTTCGTGGCGATAAAGGATAAGGTGATGACGATTCCGGGCGTTGTTGCGGAGAGTGTCTCGACCGATGCGTCCGGCAAGAATTTGTATTTTTACAAGAATTTGGATGCTGAATTTCTCAAGGGGGATTTGTATAAAATTGAAGTGTCCGAAGATGCCGTAAGTGAGCCGGAATTTGTTTCGGACAATGTGTTGCTTTCCAGAGAAAATGTTCTCGGCGACGGAACGGAAATTTATTTTAAGTTCAAAGATGAATTTGTCGGCGATTTGCATATTGACGGGAAAAAAGTGGAAGAAAATGTCGAGGCTTATATTTGGGAATACAATGAAAAGACAAAGACTCTACTATATCTTGCCAACTGGAATCGCAAAGGCGAGTATGGTGATTTGAAAAGCTATGTAAACGGAGAAAGTAAATTCATCGCAAAAAATGTCTTTGATGCGTATTTTACCGATAGTGGAAAAGTATTGTATATGACCGATCGGCAGTCCGGTAATGAAGAAAAAAGTTCATTATTTGTTTACGACGGCGAAAAATCTCAGCAAATCGCGCAGAATATGCAGCGGTTGTACTTCATAGGAGATGAGCGCAGAGATCCGATGTAAGTTAGACAGTTTGTTTGAATGAAAATATTTCAAATTTCTCATAAAGATAGAGAGAAGACATATTTTTACTTGAATTATCATGGAGAATAAAATCCATTTGAATCAAAGGGGGTACAATGAAATACAAAATTGCGGTCGGAGGGATTCATATCGAGTCATCGACTTTTACACCATATATTTCTGGGGAGTCCGATTTTACAATGACGCGCGGGGATGAGCTGCTTGCTCGCTACCCTTGGCTTTCGAAATATCGGGAAAGGGCGGAAATGATACCGCTTCTGCATGCGAGGGCATTGCCGGGAGGTGCGGTGAGTCGCGTGTTTTTTGAGAATTGGCTTGCGGAATTTACCAGCCGATTGGAGAAGGCGATTGCGGAGGAAGGAATCGATGCGCTGCTTTTGGATATCCATGGCGCGATGGTGGTTGAAAATATGACGGATGCGGAAGGATTTGTGGCTGAAAAACTCCGAGCGGTTATGGGAAATCGAATCATTTCTGCATCGATGGATTTGCATGGGAATGTGTCGGATCGATTGTTTGATTCGTGCGATATGCTGAGCTGTTATCGAACCGCGCCGCATATCGATGTGCATGAAACGAGGGAGCGGGCTTTTTCACATATTTTGTTTGCGCTGGAGAATCCGCAGAAAATTTTTAAGGCGAAGGTGGATGTTCCGATTTTGCTGCCGGGCGAGAAGACATCGACGGAGGTGGAGCCGGGCAAAAGCCTGTATGCGATGATAGATGATTTGTGCATAGGTGATTTACTGGATGTTTCGATTTATATGGGATTTCCTTGGGCGGATGAAAGCAGATGTCACGGCGCGGTGGTTGCGCTCGGGGTGGATGAAAAGAAAACAGAGGCTTTTGCACAAAAAATCGCTGACGCCTTTTGGGCAAATCGTGATAAATTCTCTTTCGTCGGTCCGACGGATACGCCGGAGAATTCGATTCATCAGGCGCTTTCGTCTAAGCAAAAACCGTTTTTTATTTCAGACACGGGCGACAATCCGGGCGCCGGCGGTGCGGGCGATATGAATTTGTTGCTCCGCGAATTTTTCTGCATCAATGAGCAGGAAAAAATTGAAAAGAAGGTGCTTTTTGCGTCGATTTATGATTCAGAGTCGATTGAAAAAATTTATGCGAAAAGTATCGGGGAGACAGTTCACATCGACTTGGGCGGCAAGGTGGATATTTCTTTCGGCGGGCCGCTGAGCCTCGAAGTGAAAATCGAATATCTCTTTGAATTGGAGCGTGCGGGCAGAGGTGCGCTCGTTCGTCATGACAATTTATTTATCATTGTGACGCAAAACCGCTTTCAATACGGAACAAAGGAATTTTTTATAAAATCGGGTGTCGGCGATTTTTCCGAATTTGATATTATCATTGTCAAAATGGGATATTTGGAGCCGGATTTGAGTCGGGCGGCAAATGGCTGGGTAATGGCGCTCACCGCGGGTGCCGTTCCGCAAGATATTGTAAATATCAAATATCAGCATTTGGCAAGACCGCTCTATCCTTTTGACGAAATAGAGGGAGAGGCGCTGAGAATGCGAAAGGGATTGGTTGATTCATCTGATAGAACGATATGAATAAAACTGTTTTTGAAATAAAATTGAAATGGAAATCAGAATTAAAATCGAAAAAATAAATTAGAAATTCAAAATAGGGATGTAAATTCTGTAGGAAAGTTAAAATAGCTGAAGTGAAAAGTTTATTTCCACTTTTGCAAAGAGTGATTTAGGAGTGGCAATTAGTCTTACAGAAAGAAGCATTTTGAACTTTTTTTCTTGCCAAAAAGTGGAAATTAGTGGTACGATAAAGAGGAAGATGGCAGT
>JBGZSM010000094.1:0-6481 GCA_041853585.1 Filifactoraceae bacterium | reverse complement strand
TTCTGCGGCTGTCTGATAAATATTGTAAGTCTTATTTCTACTTTTTACAAAGTGGAATTTCTTGTAAGACTAACTTCTACTTTGACTCCCGCCAAGTGGAAATTACTTTTTCACTTTAGGTCGTCGAAACTTGTTTGAAAATTGCTTGACAATCCAGGGTAATTATAGTAAAGTATATGGGTAAAACCATATTTACACCAATCTATGTTATGGAATAGATCCTTCTAGATTTAGAGTATATAGGAGGCACATTATGAGAGTAAAAGTGACGTTAGCATGTCAAGAGTGTAAGCAGAGAAATTACGATACGATGAAAAACAAGAAAAATAATCCGGACAGAATTGAGATGGAAAAGTATTGTAAGTTCTGCAAGAAACACACTACGCATAAGGAAACTAAATAGTTATTATCGAAAGGTGTGATTTGAATGCAAGCATCAAATGAAAAGTTTTCTCTGGGAAAATTCCTCGGAGAAGTAAGAGCAGAGCTTAAGAAAGTTCACTGGCCAACAAAAAAGGAGCTGTTGAACCATACGGTAACCGTATTGGCAACAGTAATTATTTTGTCTGTTTTTATTTTTGTAGTAGACCAAATCGTAACAACAGGAATCAGCAAAATATTGGGAATTATAGGAAGCTAGGTGATAAACTTGAGTGATCAAGCGCTATGGTATGTAGTTCATACCTATTCCGGACATGAGAATAAAGTAAAAGCGACGATTGAAAAGGCAGTCAAGAATCGCGGAATGGAAGATGTCATTCAGATGGTATCGGTTCCGATGGAAGAGATTGTCGAAGTCAAAGACGGCAAGAAAAAAGTGAAACAGCGCAAAATTTTTCCGGGCTATTGCTTGGTAAAAATGATTGTGACGGATGAATCTTGGTATGTTGTTCGAAACACCAAAGGGGTAACGGGATTTGTTGGACCGAATTCCAAACCGGTACCTTTGACACAGGAAGAAGTAGACAATATGGGTCTTGAGCAAGAGATACGCCAAGTATTCAATTTTGATTTTGCGGTCGGTGACAAAGTAGAAATTATCGCCGGAGCATTTAACGAATTTATTGGAACCGTAACCGAAATTTCAGCGGAAGAGGGAATGGCAAAGGTTCAAATTTTTATGTTCGGAGACCGTGAAACAATTCTTGATTTGGAATTGTCTCAAATTAGAAAAGTAAGTTAAAATCAGAAATGGGAGGTGTCATTCAATGGCTAAAAAAGTAATTGGGCAAATTAAGCTTCAAATACCAGCTGGAAAAGCTACTCCAGCACCACCGGTAGGACCAGCTCTGGGACAGCACGGAGTAAACATAATGGAGTTCACAAAGCAGTATAATGCAAAAACTGCGGATCAAGCGGGTTTGATTATACCAGTTGTTATTACTGTATATCAAGATAGATCGTTCTCTTTCATAACAAAGACTCCACCGGCAGCCGTACTAATCAAACGAGCTGCGAAGATTGAATCAGGATCTGGAGAGCCTAACAAGAAAAAGGTAGCAAAGATAACATCCGCTCAGGTAAGAGAGATTGCGGAATACAAAATGCCGGATCTCAATGCTGCATCGGTTGAAGCAGCGATGAGCATGATTGCCGGAACGGCAAGAAGTATGGGAATAGTAGTAGAAGACTAATTCTATTTTCTATATAGATTGGTGGGAGGAATGAACCGTTATTACCACAAAGGAGGATTATAATATGGCTAAACTACCTAAGAAGTATCAAGAAGCACTGAAAAAATATGACAAGTCAAACCTTTATGTTGCTTCTGAGGCATTAGGAATAGTAGTGGATATTGCATCGGCGAAGTTCGATGAAACCGTAGAAGCGCACATTAAGTTGGGGGTTGACTCAAGACATGCCGACCAACAGGTAAGAGGTGCGATTGTATTGCCGCACGGAACAGGAAAAACAAAAAGAGTTCTTGTTTTTGCAAAAGGCGATAAAGCAAAAGAAGCTGAGGCTGCAGGAGCAGAATTTGTCGGCGCGGAAGACTTGGTAGCAAAAATCCAAGGCGAAAACTGGTTTGAATTTGATATCGTTGTAGCGACACCGGACATGATGGGTGTGGTTGGACGACTGGGAAAGGTACTTGGACCGAAAGGATTGATGCCGAACCCGAAATCCGGAACCGTAACATTCGATGTAGCAAAAGCGATTGAAGAAATCAAAGCCGGTAAAGTGGAGTACCGATTGGACAAAACCAATATCATCCATGTTCCGGTTGGAAAAGTGTCTTTCGGAAAAGAAAAATTGAAAGAAAACTTCTTCGCACTGATTGATGCAATTATCAAAGCGAAGCCGGCTGCATCCAAAGGTCAGTACATTCGCTCAGTGACATTTGCAAGCACAATGGGACCGGGAGTAAAAGTAAATCCGGTAAGAGTAAGCGAATAAGAGTTGACAGACAACGGAAGTTGTAGTAAACTATAAAAGTTGAAAAGTAAAGATGCTGTAGACAGCAGGTAACCATAAATCCTGCCGAGGTAAGATAGAAATGAAAGCCTTGTTATGTCTATTTGCATAAAAGGCTTTTTTGATTACGAAAGAAGGAGGTCCTATGTCAAAAGCTATTGAATTAAAACAAGGCGTAGTAGCTGAAATTGTTGATAAGATGCAAAGAGCACAGTCCGTAGTGGTTGTAAACTACAAAGGAATCACTGTGGAGCAGGCGACAGCACTTCGTAACAAATTCAGAGAAGCGGGCGTTGACTACAAGGTATATAAAAATACATTGGTAAGACGAGCTGCAAAAGAGCTGGGCAAATTCGAAAAATTTGATGACGAAAACCTGGTTGGAACTAATGCGATTGCTTTTGGATTTGAAGATGCGGTAGCACCGGCAAAAATCATTGCCGACTTTGCAAAAGCGAATCCGATTGTTGAATTTAAAATGGGATATGTTGAAGGAGAATACTACGATGCTGCAGGATTGGCTGCATTATCGAAAATTCCTTCAAGAGAAGAACTTATTGCGAAACTTCTTGGAAGTCTTCGTGCACCGGTATCGAATTTTGTTTACTTGCTTGATGCAGTTGCAAAGAAAAAAGCAGAAGCGGAAGCATAAGATTAAAAAAATATTTGGAGGTAAAACAAATGACAATAGAGCAAATTTTAGAAGCTATTGAGAACATGAAAGTACTAGAGCTGAACGAGCTCGTTAAAGCTGCTGAAGAAAAATTCGGCGTATCGGCTGCAGCACCGGTTGTAGTTGCAGGAGCTGCCGGCGGTGGCGGAGAAGCTGCTGAAGAAAAATCTGAATTTGATGTAGTTCTTACAGATGCAGGAGCATCTAAAGTAGGAGTTATCAAAGTTGTTAGAGGAATTACAGGACTTGGACTTAAAGAAGCAAAAGACCTTGTTGACGGAGCTCCTAAGACAATCAAAGAAGCAGTATCTGCTGACGAAGCGAAGAAAATCGTTGAAGAACTTGAAGCGGCAGGAGCAAAAGCTGAGCTTAAGTAATGGCAAATCAAAGACTGAGGAAAACCTCGGTCTTTTTTGTTGCACAAAATTATTTTGGAATGGTATCCGATTTGTGAACCCAATGTTATTTTACAATCTTTATGCTTTGATGTTGAATTGACATAAAAAAATTTGGAAGAAAATTTTGCTGTGTTTGGTGAAACTTATTTTTTATATAGGGTTTCAAAGTGTAGTTTTTTGAATACATAAGAAAAAATGAGGCGGATGAAAAATCCCGAAAATCAAATTGAATTTTTGTTTAGGGAAAATAATTTTGATAATTTTTCGTTAAGAAAAATTTTTAAAAGACGATACAACAATAGGATAATTTAAAGGAATAAATTGGAGGGGACATGAAAGTTTTTAGTAACAAGGAGAGGAATAGCTCAAAAACAAGAACTATTCAGAGTGAAATTCTGCTGGGAATTTTACCGTTGATATTGGTTTCAATGGTTGTGCTTTCGGGATTAGGATACTATGCTTCTTATAAAATCATTGAGGGAAGTATCGGAAATGAGCGAAAGAAAAGCATTATGGCAGCCGTGGAGAAGATTAGTAAATCGCTTGCGGAGAATCAAAAAGTTGCCGAGGGATTGGCAAAGTCCGTCGAGTCAAACAAAGAAGTGATGAAGGGCAAAAACTTTGAGAAATTATTGCCGTCGCTGATTAAAACCAATAACGAGACCTTCGGTGGTGGAATATGGTTTGAACCTTATGCATATAAAGAGGGACAAAAATATTTTTCGCCATACAGCTTTAGAGAAAATGGACAAGTAAGCTTTGTTGAAAACTATTCTTTGGGGGATGGCGTTTACTATACCGACCAGGATTGGTACACCAATGTGAAGGGAACGGATAAGACCGTATGGAGCGCACCTTATTTCGACGATTTCGTGAAAATCTCGATGGTTACGGCATCGACACCTTTCTTTGATGAGCAGGGAAAACTGATGGGTGTGACAACGGCAGACATCGATTTGACTCAGATGCAGAAGATGATTGTCGATTTGGAAACCAATGATAAAGAGAAGGCATTTTTGATTGACCAAAGCGGTGTATACATTGCGGACAGCGATTCGAACAAATTGCTCAAATTGAATATCCAAGATGAAGAAGATAAATCGCTTGCGGAATTTGGAAAAACCATGCTGTCTGAGAAATCAGGTGAAGGAACTGCAAAAATCAATGGGGAAAAATATCATATATGGTATTCCGAGGTGCCGGAATCGGGATGGATTATTGCACTCGGAAGCGCCGAATCGATGTTATACAAGAGTACCAATATTTTGGGAGTCGTTCTTGCCATCCTTTGTATGATTATCGTTGCGATTACAGGTGTAGTTATTATGTATATCGTTCGCAAACGAATCGTTGCGCCGATGAATTCGCTTACGGAGTTGATGAGCAAGATTTCCGTCGGTGATTTTTCAGTGGAAGTGAATGATACGGTTAATAATGAAATCGGTGAGATAGCAAAGCGCAGTGCTCGTAGCCTACACGAATATACCAATTATATCAAAGAGGCGTCGGATATTTTATCTCAGGTTGCCGATGGCAATTTGGATTATGAATTGAAATTAAATTATGTGGGTGAATTCAGCAAATTAAAAGAAGCTTTGCAGAATATCCGAACTTCGCTGACGAAGACTCTATCAATCATCAATCAATCATCCGCTCAGGTGGATGTAGGAGCATCTCAGGTTTCCAGCGGGGCACAGGCGCTGGCAACTTCCGCAAGTGAGCAAGCGGCAACTCTTGAGGAACTCAATGCATCCGTTGTGCAAATTTCCGATAAGGCGCAGGACAATTTGAACTATGTCAAAACGGCGAGCGAATATTCGGAGCAAGCGGCAAGAGGTATTTCTAACGGGAATGATTATATGAATGCGTTGACGAATGAGATGACACGCATTACGGAATCATCCCATGAAATTGCCAATATTACCAAGACGATTGAAGATATTGCATTCCAGACGAATATTTTGGCACTGAATGCAGCGATTGAAGCGGCACGAGCGGGCGTTGCCGGCAAGGGATTTGCCGTGGTTGCGGAAGAAGTGCGCAACTTGGCATCCAAATCAGCGGAAGCGGCACAGCACACGGCGGTGCTCATTGAAAATTCAGCACAGACCGTTTCGGAAGGAACGAGAATCGCCCAAGAAGCTTCACAGATTTTGAAAGAGGTGCAGGAGCAATATCGTTTTGCGAGCGAGAGTATGAGCAAGATCGAAAGTGCTTCGGAGCAACAGACTGATGCCATCGAGCAAATCAAATCCGGCCTCACACAAATTTCTTCAGTAGTGCAAGGGAATGCGGCAACGGCAGAAGAGAATTCGGCGACCAGCCAGGAGATGTCCGCACAGGCGACGATGCTTCGACAGGAAATTTCGCGCTTCAAATTGATGAAGAAGTAATTGAAAATGGATTTTAAAGATTACCTTTCAGTAGATAAAAATAAGGAGAGAAAAATCTCTATATAGGATTAAAAAGTTCCTTTTTAGGCAATGATATGCAAAAAGGAGCTTTTTTGTTAAGAAAAACTATCATTGGTCGATAGAATAGTAACAACAAATTTTGGAGGGTAATATGAAAGGAATCAAACAGTCTACAAAATCTACAACCAAAGTAAAAACGATTCAAAGTGAAATCTTGTGGCGAACGCTGCCATTTATTATCGTAGGACTTTTAATTATATCGGGAACGGGATATTTTACCGCAAAAAAGATTATTGAAAAAACCGTTGGCGAAGAAAGAACGCAGAGTCTTAAAACTGCGGTGGAAATAATCGAGAAGTCTTTGTGGACCAACGAAGAGGTGGCAAAGTCCATATCCATCACAGTAGGTTCAAGTAAAGATGTGATGAAGGAAGAGAATTTAAAACCTAAATTGCAATAGCAAATGCATATTTTGTAGAAAAAATTGAAAAGCACTAAATTCAACACATGGAACGGGTACTTGCAGAACAGAATTTAGTCGGATGCCGTCAAGACCAAAAGAGAAACGAGTCTTGATGGCA
>JBGZSM010000093.1:0-9849 GCA_041853585.1 Filifactoraceae bacterium | reverse complement strand
TCATGCCATCAAGACTCGTTTCTCTTTTGGTCTTGACGGCATCCGACTAAATTCTGTTCTGCAAGTACCCGTTCCATGTGTTGAATTTAGTGCTTTTCAATTTTTTCTACAAAATATGCATTTGCTATTGCAATTTAGGCTAATGTTTCAGGTATGATAAAGAAAGCAACGGAACATCCGTTTATTCGTCATGCCTTTACAACAATGCAAGAATGACTTTCAGCTTGACTATGTCTTCAAACAGTTGTGAGATGTCTTTCTTGCGACTGTTTTTTGTTAGGAGGGCATATGTCACAAATCAATGTACAAGAACTTACCTTCGCTTATGAAGGAAGTTATGATAATATTTTTGAAAAAGCGAGTTTTTCCATCGATACGGATTGGAAACTGGGATTTATCGGTCGAAACGGAAAAGGCAAAACGACCTTTTTAAATCTGTTGATGAAAAAATTTTCATATGAAGGAAGCATTTCCTCATCGGTCGAATTCGAATATTTCCCCTACCCGATTGAAAACGAAAACCGACTCGCTATCGATGTAATCTCTGAAATTTATCCCGATTATTTGCATTGGCAACTTGTTCGTGAGATGAATTTGCTGGAGATTTCCGATGAAATACTGTATCGCAACTTCAACACATTATCCGGCGGCGAAAAAACCAAACTGCTTTTAGCGACTTTGTTTTTAAAAGAAAATAATTTTCTGCTCATCGACGAGCCGACCAATCACCTCGACCAAAGCGGCAGAGAAATCGTCAGTCGATACCTCAACTCAAAAAAAGGATTCATTCTTATATCTCATGACCGAGCTTTTTTGGACGGCTGCATAGACCATATTTTGTCCATCAACCGAAGTCGCATTGAAGTCCAAAAAGGAAATTTTTCGTCATGGCTCATCAACAAGCAGAACCGCGATGAATTTGAGCTGAGTGAAAATCGTAAATTGCTGAGCGACATTAAACGATTTGAGCAAAGCGCTCGAGAAAAATCAAATTGGTCGGACGCGATTGAAAAACAAAAAACCGGTGGCGCTCCCTGCGACCGCGGATATCTCGGACATCAGTCGGCAAGAATGATGAAAAGAGCCAAAATCATCGAAAAAAGACAGCAAAAAGCGATTGAGGAAAAATCTAAACTATTGAAGGATTTGGACCGAAGTTTTCCGCTAAAGATTGAACAAATGAAATTTCACAGCCGAGTTTATACAGCCGTAAATGACCTCTCCATTTTTTACAATAACAAAGCGGTCTTTGAACAAATCAGCTTTTGCATTGAGCAAGGAGACCGAATCGCACTTCGCGGAAAAAATGGGAGCGGCAAATCCGGTATTCTTAAATTGATTTGCGGAGAAAAAATCGAATATACCGGAGAATTTGTCCAAAAGAATCAGCTCAAAATTTCCTATGTTTCGCAAGAGACCGCTCATCTTCAAGGCAATTTGTCTTCATACGCAAGAGAATATGCCATCGACGAGAGTTTGTTTAAGGCTATACTGCAAAAACTGGATTTTGACAAAAAACAATTCGACAGGGAGATGCAGTCTTTTAGCGAAGGGCAGAAAAAGAAAGTATTGATTGCACGCAGTTTATGCGAGCCTTCGCATTTGCTCGTTTGGGACGAACCGCTGAACTATATCGATATCATATCCCGTATGCAAATCGAAAATCTGTTGCTGGACTTTGAGCCGACGATTCTCTTTGTTGAACATGACAAAGCATTTTGTGATAAGATTGCCACCAAAATTGTCGATTTAAATTGATAGCAAAGAAGAGCGGTACTCACCCCTGCCGTTCCATCGGAACGGAAATTTTTACAGGCATTTGATTAGGTGTGTATAAGATTTCCAACAAAAATCAAAGAGCTGTTACCGAATGAAAACTCATTTGACAACAGCTCTTTATATGCTATCCATTTTTAATATACAAGTTTTACCGATTGAATTTTAATCTTCCTTTCTCTCCCGAACCCAATATCTAACGGTCTCTGACGGCAACAAAAATCATCAACGGCTCATCGCAAGTAGCATCAAATGGCTCTCCTGACCAGTTTCGATAACAAGACTTAATGCTTCTCCCCGCAATATTAAAATCATACTCCTAACAAATTTTCATATTGAATATTTTTTATAAAACACCAAGTATTTTTGGCAAATGCGGAAATTATATTATAAACATCAAATACATCATCGGCAATGCTTTTCGGTAGTCTTTACCGAGCAACAGATATACCGAGCCGAATAAGAATGCACCAAGCGTTGTAAGTAAACCGACTTCAACACTCCCTTTTGTAAAAATATGCGCCAATCCCCAAGTCAAACCGAGCACAATTCCACCATACGGAACACTTTTGTTGTGAAACCATTTTTCACAAGCTGTCTGTCCAAAAATAATGATTAAGGAAAACAAAAAGCTCTCGAACAGATAGTATATATACTGAAAAACAAATTTTATAATTCCTAATCTCTGAAATTCAATAAAAGGTTTAAATCCACCCCAATCCATATAACTTACAACGAAAGACACAATTAAGCATACTGCCGCTCCGATATACTGCCATTTATTGAGTGTACTCTTTATTTCCCATATATCGAATCCATATTTTTTCTTTGCGAAATTAAGAATAAAAGCGCCTACAATCAACCAAATAACACAAGTAGCTACCCAATGTGCAATAGTTTGAAAGAGCGTATAGTTATCAATAGAATTGCCATAAATAGGTTCTTCAATGAATTTAACTAAAACCAACTCCAATCCGAGTCCGGCAAATGCCCATAAAGCAAGATTTAAACAAATCCATCCCGTCAACTTGTTTTTTGAATCTGAATTTGAGCTGTTAAAAAGTCCCATTTTCCCCTCCTAAGCTTTTGTAAAATTTCACTTTCTTAAATCGATGTCCTCAACTTTATGAGGTTTTTCTTGTCGAATCGATATAAGCTATTTAATATATTTACTTGCCAATTTATAGACCTGATTGATTTCTTTGCTTTGTAAATCCCAGTTTTCCAATTCTTTTATAATCAGCTCCGGAAATTTCTTGCTTATGTCTCTTAATGCATTCCCTACGGATTTTCGAACATATTCGCTGCTATCCTCTTTTAATGCGGCTATTCTCCTAATGGCTTCATTCGGATTTTCTTTAAAGTAAGCTCTGCTTGTCCAAATTCGAAGACCTTCTGTAACCGCTCTTCTCGTATTCGGATTACCGTTCTTCAACCATTGGTCGATAATCGGAAGCGATTTTTCGTATCCTGTTTTTCTGCAAAATTCGTCAAATGATTTTGCCAACACTTCCTGAACTCTCCAGTTATCATCTTTGGATACTTCATCTCTCATAAAATTTAAGATCACTTTATCTTCGGATAAATACCCAAAAAGAAAGACCCCATACATTCTCACTTGATATATTTCCGATTGATAAGCTAAATACGCCAAATTCTTGGTGTAGGAATCATCATTCGATTTATAATCATCCAAGGCTCTTTTTTCTTCTATTTTGAATCCGTTTTCTATTAAAGCGAACTCTTTTTCCAAATCAGTTATATACCCTTTCATCAGAATTTATCTCCTCCGCAAATTTTCGTTATCCAAGCTCGTCAATTTATTATAACATATTCTTCATACTCTGTCAGTTAATCAGGAGGAGTTGCCGGGCTGATATTTTGTCTTTATTCCAAAATAAAAAAGCCAACTTCCGTTGACTTTTTTCATTTTGGTGCGAGCGATGGGACTTACTCCGAAAATATGCCCCCGGCATATTTTCTATCATGCCGGGCTGCGGCTTTGCCTTGCCGCTTGGGTCCTTTATCTTATTCCAAAATAAAAAAGCCAACTTCCGTTGACTTTTTTCATTTTGGTGCGAGCGATGGGACTTGAACCCATACGTACATGCGTACACATGCCCCTCAAACATGCCTGTCTGCCGGTTCCAGCACGCTCGCATTACCAAAATATAATACCTTATTTAACGCGTTTTGTCAATCATTCTTTGATAAAAAGTTTCTCGATACCGTTATAAAACTCGATTGCCGTCGAATCCAGTTCTCCATGCACTCGTTTATTATAAACGCTGTATGAATTTCTAAATCCGATTCCGAGATAATACATCATCCGTAGATTTTCTTCCTGCGCCAAAAGATAGTTTTGGCTTTGGAAGGTCGGATTGCTCTGTTTATACACCGCCTGCATCAATGTATCGAGTTTTTCAAAATTCTGCGGAAAGAGTTTCGGATTCGCACGAAAGATTTTGGTGATATCTTTATCCAAAGAGGTTTCATAGCTGAAAACGCCCAAGTCAAAATTATTTTCTTCAATCGCTTTTTTGAGTTCTTCTTTGCTCAAGCCGATGACATCGGAATCAAATCCCGCCACCGCAAGCTGACTTTTGATGACATAAGCCATTCGATGTTTCATCGGGTCGGCTTTGTCAGTCACGATTTTGAGTCGTTGCGGTTTAGCGCCGAGCAGTTGTATCTTTTTAATCGCCTCTTTGTCGTACAAGGTCGTCGTCAACAAGTTGAGTTTCGAACCGTTTTGAAGCGGAATCAAACTGATGCTCGCTTCTTCCCGATAAGCATCCTTGATTCCTTCCTGAATGTCAATGATTTTCGCAATTTCTTTTCGATTAAGGCTCTGGTCAAAAGGCGCTTTTTTCGAATTGAATGCGATAAAATCAAATTGTCTCGTCTGATAGGATTGTGTCTCAAACACATCGTAATCGTATCGTTTGAGTTCATAGTAATTGCTTTCGATAATATCGATTGCTTTGGCGGTGAACATATTTTTTCGAATGGCGCTGTCGGCGTAGATATTGGCTTTAATTTCGCTGATATACGGTTTTGTGCCGTAGTAATTATCATTTTTTTTGAGCAAAATATCTTTTCCTTTGTTATATTCCACCACTCGATACATACCGTTGCCTATCACGCCGAATGTTCCGTCGTTCAAAACAGCATTTTGCCCAATCGATTTGCTGTTGATAATCGGAAAGACGAGATTATAGACTTCCAGCGAATTTTCTTTTGCCAAATCCAAAACGATATTGTTACCTGCAACGGTAACATTGGATATATTGCGAATCAAATGCGAATACGGACTCTCCGGGCTGCTCTTGATATGGCTGATGGTGAAGGCGACATCCTCCGCACTCACTCTCGACCCGTCATGCCATCTCGCATTCGGATTGATGCTGACGATGAGCGACTTGCCGTCCTCTCCGACTGTGTAGCCCGCAGCGAGTTCTTTCACCAAATTATAGTTGCCGTCGTATTCAAATAAAGAATCGTACACCAAGCGGAAGAAATTGTCCATAGATTTTTCTTTATTTTTATAAGGGTCGACCGAGCGAAAACGCGATACGGAAATCCGAAGTTGTCCGCCCTCGACCGGTTTCGTGTTGTCTTTTTCTTCTTCGACGACGGGCGGTTTTTCCTGTGTTTCTTGCCCTTGCTCCTCTTTTTTTGGAATATCCAGCGATAAGACGAGGACATAGACAATCGCTCCTAAAATCGCGAGTGCGATGAGCAATCTTTTTTTCAGCTTGGAATAATCTTTGATTTTGATGCTGTCCCGTCGCTGTCTTTTGATTAACTTTTTGTTATTCATTTTGTAATAAATCCTTTATTTGTTTCAAGGTTTCTTCAATCTGCTGATACAGATGCTCCAATGTGGAATTGTTGTCCAATACGAAATCCGCCAGCTTTTTCTTCTCTTCCTGCGGCATTTGCGATTTGTCGACGATGCGTATTTCTTCGATTTCTTTGTTGTCCCGCTTGCTCGCCCGCTCATAGCGGATATTATCGTCGCAGCTTACCAAAATCACCTTGTCCATAAATCGCTGATAATTTTTTTCATAAAGCAAAGGAATGTCAAAGAAAACAATGCTCTCTTTTTCAAGGCGCTTCAGCTCACGATTGAGAATACTTTTGAAGAAAGGACCGACCAGTTTATCCAAGGTCGCCAATTTTTCTTTGTCGTTGAACACGATGTCAAAGATTTTGCGTTTGTCCAGCTCCGGCTCGGGCGATTCGGGAACGGTGATTTCCTCTCCGAAGGTATCAATCATTTGCCGGATGTATTCCTTGTCGGTGTAAATCTGTTTTACAATTTCATCCGCATCTACGACCTGATATCCTTTTTCCAAAAGATATGAACTGACCGCCGATTTTCCGCTGCCGATATTTCCTGTAATTCCTATTTCTATCATAAAACCTCTATTTCGTATCAAACCAGCTTTTTCCGATTTTGGCATCCACTTTGAGCTCCACGCTGAGCTTAGTGGATTCTTCCATGATTTTTTGAACTTCTTCTTTTATTTTTTCAGCCTCTTCTTCTTTGGCTTGAATAATCAATTCGTCATGAACCTGCAAAAGCAATTTGGCATCGGGATGGTTCTTGCGTAAATACTCATCCACATGAATCATTGCCAACTTGATAATATCGGCTGCGGCACCCTGTATCGGCGTATTCATCGCTAATCTTTTGCCAAAGCCGCGCACAACCGCATTTTTGACCTTGAGCTCCGGAATGTATCTTCTTCTGCCGTAGATGGTTGTCGCATAGCCGATTTCTTCGACCTCCTTAACCACATCCGCCAAATATTTTTTGACCGCCTGATATTTATCCAAATACTGCTCGATATACTCTTTCGCCTTCGGAATGGAAATACCGAGATTGTTGGACAGCCCGAAGTCGCTGATGCCGTAGACGATTCCGAAGTTGACCGCCTTTGCCGCCCCACGCAAGTCGGATGTGACATGCTCCACGCTGATTCCGAATACTTCCGATGCCGTCTTGGTGTGAATGTCCACATTGTCGGCGAATGCCTGTATCATCTTTTCGTCATTGGAAAGATGTGCCAAAATCCGCAATTCGATTTGTGAATAGTCGGCATCCACCAAGACATAGCCTTCTTTGGCGATGAACAATCCGCGCAATTTGCGTCCCCGCTCGGTTCGAATCGGGATATTTTGCAAATTCGGGTCGAGTGACGAAAGTCGTCCCGTCGATGCGGTCGTCTGACTGAAGGTCGTATATACTTTCCCCGTTGCCGAGTCAATGATATTTGACAAGCCGTCGATATAGGTCGATTTGAGCTTGGTCACCTGTCGATATTCCATAATCAATTCAATGATGGGATGTTGTCCTCTCAAAAACTCGAGCACTTCAATATTTGTCGAATATCCGGTCTTTGTTTTTTTCAGATGTGGCAAGCCCAATTTCTCAAACAGTATATTGCCTAATTGCTTCGGTGAATTGATATTGAATACTTCGCCCGCATATTCATGGATTTTGGATTCCAATTCGTCGATTTGTTGGCTGAATTCCGACGAGAGCTCCTTGAGCAAATCCTGATTGATTAAAAATCCTTCCATTTCCATTTTGGCAAGCACTTTGAGCAATTTCATTTCAATATCGTAAAATAAAAAGTGCATTTTTTGCTCGTCAATTTTTTGTGACTGAAGATGATAAAGTTGCTCGATGGAGCAAAGGATATTTTGGTAGTATTTTTGCAGTCTTTGCGGATCCGCCATCAAGGAGTCGATTTGGGATTTTCCTTTACCGAGTATCTCTTCCAAACTCTCATACGCATCCAGCGCATACTTGTTGTTGATAAACTCGATGCCGTATTCTCCGCTGTTGGAGTCAATCACATATTCCGCAATCTCCGTGTCAAATGCGGGATTGGCGATTTCGATATCATAGCTTAATAGCGCTTTATAAATCGTCTTTAAATCATGACCGATTACCTGATTGCTTCCGTCCTCGAGCATGGATTTCAAATACGGAATCTGCTCGGTAGCTACCACATAGATGCAATCGTCCATCTGCACATAGGCTTTGTAAATCTTATAATGATTGCTGACCGATGTGCGCACCGCATCGATTGCTAAATAAATTGGTTTCTCTTTTACATCAAAAACAGTTTTTTCAAATGTCGAAACAATTTTCTTTTCCTTTATAATCCAAAGGCTCTTTTCATGCTCCGAATTTTCATTCTCCGAGTTCACAATTTCATAGCCTTCGGTTTTGGACAACTTGCTGAGCAGGGATGTGAATTCAAACTCACGATACAAAGTCGCCAGCTTTGCAATATCCGCACCTTGATATTTCAATTCGTCCAAATTGACATCGATTGGCATATTGCGTACGATTTTTGCCAACTTCTTGCTCAAAAAAGCGGACTCCTTGTCATTTTCAAGCTTCGTTTTGACCGCGCCTTTTATCTGCTCGATGTTTTCATAGATGCCCTCAATGCTTTTGTATTCCTGAAGCAATTTGATGCCCGTCTTTTCTCCGATGCCCGCCACGCCTTTTATATTGTCGGATTTATCACCCATCAACGCTTTCAAGTCGATAAATTCCGTCGGGGTCAAGCCGTATTTTTCAAAAACGGTGTCGTCATTGTAGGCTTCGACTTCGGAGATTCCTTTTTTGGTAATAAGTACGGTCGTGTCCTTGGATGCCAACTGGAGCGCGTCCTTATCACCGGTCACGATGATGACTTCCAACCCTTCTTTCTCACCGAAAGCGGAAAAAGTTCCAATGATATCGTCCGCTTCATAGCCTTCAAACTCCGCTCGCGCAATCCCCATCGCATCGACCATTTCTTTGAGAGGCTCCACCTGCATACGAAGTTCGTCCGGCATTCCTTTTCGCCCCGCCTTATACTCTCCATATTGCTGATGTCGAAAAGTCGGCGCTTTCAAATCGAATGCCACCGCCATATAGTCGGGATGATGACTCTCGATGATATTGTTGGTCATGGTAGCAAAACCATAAATCGCATTGGTGTAAAAGCCTTTTTTGTTCATCAAAGGCGGCAATGCGAAAAATGCTCTATTGAATAATGAATTTCCATCCAGTAAAATCAGTTTTTTCTTCATAATTATTCCTTCCGCTCAAAGTTCTTTTTACTTTTCTGTCGCGGGAATCGTCGGTTCTCAGCTCAACTTCATTGAGCATTAAACCTTCCCCAAACTCTGTTCTTACAGTATATCAAAAAAATGTGTAATTAGATAGGGAAATTTTAGATTTCAAGGAAATAAGCGCTTTTGCGCGCGTAAAAATTCTTCATCAAAAAACAAAATCAATATTAAAACCAAAAGCAAAAGCAAAACCAATATCAACATCATATCAATATCGGGATTTTTGTCGGCTACCGTTCCTTATATTTTCCCAAAAAATTCACATTGGACTTTTGCCGGACTTGTTTTCGTTTAATACTAAACTCTATCGGAAAAAACTGTCATCAAGAATTTTTATTTTAAATAGCCGTTCTTTGTTTCTCATCGTTCCGCCATTTCATCGGAACGAAACAATCATTATTTTATCTATGGTTTATTGGGTTTTAGTATAAAACCTAAATATAAAAATATCCATCTTCTTGACTTTCTTTATATGCCGATATATCTTCATATTTGAATGTTTATCGGCATTTGTCTTGTTTATCTACCTTGTGTATGTTATCGTTTCTTTTTATCTTTTGTCTTTCTTTAGTGGTATGTTTGGTAGTATATTTTTTATTCTATAAGTCGCTGTAATTCTTCTTTTACGCTCTCATAGTTTGTGTGGGTGTAGTAATTTAGTGTGATATTGATATTAGCGTGTCCCATTAGATATTGTAGTGTCTTTGGATTTATCCCTGCTTTTGCTAAGTTGGTGCAGTAGGTGTGTCTTAGGGTATGGGGTGTTAATATCTTTTGTTGTGATAAGATAGTGTAAAATAGTTGTGGGAGTTTTAGAAAAGAAATAGAGATTAGCTCCAATGTGGTAAAATAGATTTGCAACAAAAAATCATCTTACAAAGGAGAAATCTCTATGGAAACTATTATACACCAAATTATGCAATCTGT